>NZ_JBHXAY010000027.1:0-70840 GCF_042728775.1 Nocardia sp. NPDC060259 | reverse complement strand
GTTCCTGAGTCAGCGCACCAGCATCACCCGGTGTGCCGCGGTCAGCAGCATCGCCAGCTCGTCGCGCTCGCCGGTGTCGAGGACCTCGAAACAGGGGGCGATGAGCTCGTCGGTCAGCGCCTCGGCGGCGTCCCAGCGCGCCCGCATCCCGTCGGTGACCTCCTCGAACGGTTCGGACCAGCCGAGCAGGCGCGCGTGGGTCGGGCCGTCCGACATCGGTGAGCCCGCGATCAGGATCGCCTGCAGCGGGGTCAGCCCGTTGGCGGTCACGGCGATGAAATGCAGACCGCCGCGCAGTTCCCGCAGGACGTGGCTCACCTGCACGAGCGCTGCCCTGCCGTCGCCGGGCAGCGGCATCGCGCGCCAGCCGGCGAACAACGGCAGCCCCGCCGAGGGCGCTGCGTCGACGACGCGGCCCAGCAGTTCGGCGAGGCGACCGGCGTCGGCCTCGTCGAAGTCGGCGAGCTTGCGGCGCCCGAAGTCGTGACAGGCGGCCAGGTAGGCCGCGGCCGCGTCGGCGGCGGGCATCGGCACCGATTCCCATGCGGCACGGACGCATCCGGGTTCGAAGAAGCCGAAGGCCGCCGAGACCACATCGGCGTCGACGTCACCGAGGACGCCGCCGCGCCCGCGCGTGTAGGTGCCGTGGAATCCGGGCACCCCGACCGTGTTCCCGAAGTCCCTGACCTCGCGCGAGAGCATGAACGCCCCACCGAGTTCGAGCACCTGCTGTTTGACCGCTGTCGCCGTCATCGTCTGCCACCTTCCGCTGTGTGCGTCCTCTAGGCAGACTTTAGCGTGCAATAGCCAGATTGGGCAGCCCCCAGCTGGCCTACGCTGAACTCATGAACGGCCGACCCCTCGTGGCGATCCTGTCCGGCGCCGGTGTCTCCACCGACAGCGGCATCCCCGACTATCGCGGGCCGAACGGCTTGTGGCAGCGCGATCCCGACGCCGAGAAACTGGTCACCTACGACTACTACATGCGTGACCCCGACATCCGCCGCCGCTCCTGGCTCATGCGCGGCGAACATCCGGCCTGGCGCGCCCGGCCCAATGCCGCGCATCTGGCCGTCACCGCCTTGGCCGACGCCGGGGTGGCGGTGCGGGTGATCACCCAGAACGTCGACGGGCTGCACCAGCTCGCCGGTCTGCCCGACCGCAAGGTCCTGGAACTGCACGGCAATGCCCGCGCGGTGGTCTGCACGGCGTGCGAGGACCGCACAACCACCGAGGCAGCGCTGGAGCGGATCGCGGCGGGCGAGGACGATCCGGCGTGCCTGCGCTGCGGCGGCATCCTCAAGACCGCGACGGTCATGTTCGGTCAAGCGCTGGATCCGGAGGTCCTCGGACAGGCGATGACGATCGCGCAGGCATGCACGGTGTTCATCGCCGTCGGCACGAGCTTGCAGGTTCAGCCCGCCGCGTCGCTGGCAGGCATCGCCGCCGAGCACAGGGCGCGGCTGATCATCGTCAATGCCGAGCCGACGCCCTACGACGCACTCGCCGACGAGGTGATCCGCGAGCCCATCGGCACGGCGCTACCCGCGCTGCTGGCCACCCTCGCCTGACTCGTCGCAGGCGCGATCCCGGCGCCGCGGCTAGTCTTGGGGGCATGACCGTCGATACCGGCCTCGGTAGCCGGAAGACTTGGCTCACAGTCGAATTCGCCGGATTGTTCTTCGGGGTCGCCGGCGCGTACGCGGTGTTTCTGCGCGGTGTCCGCCCGCTGCCGTTCCTGTTGGTCGTGGCCGGGTGTGCGGTGGTGTATCTGTGCCGGACCGGGTTCGACCGTCGTGATTTCTGGCGGGCCGATGCGCTGCGCGGCGCGTTGCCCGGCATGCTCGGGTTGTGGGCGGTGGCCGCGCTCGTGCTCGGTGTCGCGGTCGCGGTGCTGCGCCCGGATTCCCTGTTCGATCTGCCGCGGGAACGCCCGCTGCTCTGGCTGCTGGTGATGGTGTTCTATCCGCTGGTCAGCGTGTATCCGCAGGAATTGTTGTTCCGCGCCTTTCTGTTCCACCGCTATGCGCCGGTGTTCGGTGACGGTGTCCGGATGGTCGCGGCCAGTGCGGCCGCGTTCGGGTTCGTGCATCTGATGTTCGGCAGCTGGTTGTCGGTGGCGCTGAGCGCGGCCGCCGGAGTGCTGTTCGCCGAACGCTACCGCCGCACCCGTTCCCTGCTGACCGTCTCGGTCGAGCACGCGCTCTACGGCTGTCTCGTGTTCACCATCGGCCTCGGCGACTTCTTCTACCACGGCGCCGCGACGGCGTGACCCGCGAATCGGTGTGCCGCCCAGTCGCTGTGGGCGGCACACCGGCCACGGTCAGCTGTCGTATGGCTTGGAGAATTCCTCGATGAGCACCGGATACTGCTCGCCGCCGTGTCCGGCGGAGATCGACCGGTCGGCCATCGCCTTGATCAGCCTCGGCAGCTCGGCGTTGACACCGAGTGCCTCGCTTTCCTCGACCAGGTGTGCCATCGCCCGCGCATCGGTCGCCAGCGCCGACACCTCGGCGGGAAACTCCCCGCGGTCGATCTGCTCGGCATAGCCGGGCAGCCACTCGGCGACGCCGGTGGCGATCAGCTGCGCGAACGGCGCATAGGTCGCGGCGTCGACACCGGCGGTCCGCAGCATCGCGGTGCCCTGCAGCCAGGCGTTGAGCACGCTCCACATCATGGCCAGGCCCGCCACGTCGTACAGGGACGCGAGCCCGTGGTCGGCGCCCAGATAGCTGACGCCACCGAGCGCTTCGAGTGTCGGCCGGTGTGCGTCGAAGTCCGCTTGCGGCCCGCTGTGCAGGATCACGGCCTCGGCGGTTCCGATCGTCGACGGGATCGCCATGATGGCGCCGTCGAGGTAGCGGACGCCGCGCTGCTCGGCCCACCGCGCGGCTTCCCTGGCCTGCGCCGAATCGCCCGAGGTCAGGTTGACAACGGTCGTTCCGTCGAGGGGGACATCGCTGGTGCCGAGCAGTTCGCGCACTGCTGTGTAGTCGGTGACGCAGACGATGGTCAGCGGACTCGCTGCGAGCGCGGCACCGATCGTCGGCGCCAGTCGCGCACCTCGGGACACCAGGTCCTCGGCCTTGGCGCCGGTGCGGTTCCAGACGGTGGTGGGATGCCCGGCGGCGAGGTAGGCGCCGGCCAGTGCCTGGCCCATCAGGCCGAGCCCGATGACGGTCACAGGTGTGTCGGTGGTGTTGTTCATGGGAGCATCGTCAACGTTGATACCGGTGTGAAGGTCAAGTGAGGGATTCGATGCGAATCGGGGAACTGAGTCATCGGACGGGCGTCAACGCCCATCAGCTGCGCTATTACGAGGCCCAGGGACTACTCGAGGCCGACCGCAGCGCCAACGGCTATCGCGACTA
This sequence comes from Nocardia sp. NPDC060259, assembly GCF_042728775.1. NCBI lineage: Bacteria > Bacillati > Actinomycetota > Actinomycetes > Mycobacteriales > Nocardiaceae > Nocardia > Nocardia sp. NPDC060259. Next base: position 67,469 of record NZ_JBHXAY010000027.1, on the reverse strand, counting down.
CCCCGAGCATTCCGTGCTGCGGGTGACCCAGATCCGGCACCTGCTCGGTGCGGGCCTGTCCTCGGAAGACATCGCCTACCTGCTGCCCTGCGCCCAAGGCGAAGTCCCCGAGCTGCCCGGCTGCCCCGAGCTCCTGGCGGCCATGCGGTCACGGATGCAGCGCCTCACCGACCAGATCGAGCGGCTCGCGCGGTCCCGCGACGCGTTGGCCGCCTATATCGCGGCGGCCGAGCAGACCGGCGGTGACAGCTATCCCCCGTTCGACGGTGCCGACCGCGAAGCTGTTCCCGCCTGAGATGCCGCGGTCCACCGGATGGCCCGTGGTTTCACCCTCGCGCACACCGGGTTTCCGGTGGCGTCGGTCAGGCCGAGCCTGGCTTCGAGGACACCGGACACCGTCGCCGCGGCCATGACCTCGGTGGGCACGTCGGCGAGCATCAGCTTCGCCCGGCGGAACATCGCGAATGTTCCGGCGTCGTCGACGGTGCCCCAGCTGAGGTAGACGAACCGGGCACCGGGGCCACCCTGCACATAGGGTCCGCGCACATCGGCGCCGTCGACCGAGCACTCCAGTGTCCAGGTGACCGAGTCCGCGTCACCGCGCTGTAGATCGAGCAGTTCCTCCGGCCGGTTCCTGCGTTGCACGCCGACATGGATGTTCGTGTATGCCGGGGCGCCGGCGGGTTGGCAGGATGAGCCGGGCAACCCGGTTCCCACGATGCGGATCAGCACCAGCCCATCCTCCCGCACAGGCGCGGCTCACGGCTGGAACTGCGTCGCCCCGATCCGCAGCAACGACCAGACCAGCAGTGCGCCGACACCGATCGTAAGGAACACGATTATCGGAAGATCGCCGTCGTCACGGGTTTTCGTGATGATCTTCACCGCGCCCGATTCGATGAACAACGCCAGCACGAGCACCGCGTTCACCGCCACCGCGGCCCACATCGCGCCGGGCTGATACGCCAAATAGCCCAGGATCCAGCCGAACAGCAACGTGATCGGCAGCCCGAGCAACATCCAGCCGAAGCCGAGGACCACCAGGTTCTCCCCGTGCGCCTTCGGATCGGTCTCGGCCATGTCGTCCAGCGATGCACCGGCTACCGGGCGGACCCGGCCGATCTGCACGACGGCATGCCCGAGGCAGGCCACCGCGCACGCGATGACCAGGGCGAAGTAGCCGTCGGCTGGGTCGAGCGGTGGTTCCGACGCCCATCGCATCGGCAGCCACCCGGCCCACACCATCAGTACGACCGCCGCCAGGGCGGATCGTCGCGCCCGCAGCCTTTTCCGCGCATACCCGTCCGGAAACAGGCGCTTCTCGCGCCCGTACAGCCAGCCTGCCCACAGCGGCGCCAGGACACCGACGACGACGGTGAGCCAGCGCCACTGCGCGGGAGCCAGGAACATCGACACCATCGCGAGCAGCCAGCTCACCACCGCGATCAGCACCGCGGGGCGGGCGATGGCCATCCACAGCGTGTCGGCGCGAGCGCGCACCGCCACCATGGGGTCGGGCTCCGGAACCGGTGGCGGGACAGCGCGTTCCGATTCCCACAGGTCGGCCGTCATCTCGTGGGACGGCTGCTCCCACTCCCCCTCGAACGCCGATCCCGGACACAGCACGGGACTGGCGTCGTCGCGATAGTCGTAGTCGACATCCACCTCGCCGTAGGTGCGCATCCGCTCCATGCGCGTGGTGATCGCCAGCCCGTGCCAGGGCTCGTCGCAGTGCGGGTTCGGACAGTCCGGATAGGTCGGATCGTCGTAGTCGTACCCGACCTGCGGCTCGCCGTCGCGCAGGCTCTGCTCGACGAGTTCATCGATCTCGTCGAGCAGCCGCCGCACCGGTTCCTCGACCGTGACATGTTCGGCGACAACAGGTTCCGGCGCGACACCGCCCGCCGACACCACGGCGTAGTCGACCTCCCCGGCCTCGGCCTCCACCACCTCGATCGACGCCGGCCGCCGCCGGACCCGGCGAAACCACAAGTGCCGCACCAGCACCGCGTGTGCGGTGCCACCGACCATCAGCAGGAACAAGCTGATGTCGAACACAGTCTCGTGTGTCCGGGACGTCCACAGCGCCAGGGCCAACAACCCCAGATACCCGAGTGCGGCGCCCGCCACCGGCCACGACCGGGCCCGCACCGCCAGGACCGTGAACAGCGCCCATGTCAGGAAACCGATCGAGAGCAGCGGTACGAAGGACACGACCCAGCTCGAGCCCCTGAGTACGGTCGACACGACAATCCCCCCACTGCCCGAACATGATCCGCCGATCCTAGGGTCGGCCCCGCACCGAGTCCAGGCGTTTCGCGGACACCGAGCTCCCGTCTATGACCTGAGTTCGGGAGCTACCGGCTCGGTGGAACGGCGCCGGTCCCGGACGACGAGGACCACGGCGGCAACGGACCAGATGATGCCGTAGGCGACGGCACGCATCGGGCTCCAGTTGGTGATCAGCAGCAGGACAGCGACGCCACCGAGCAAGCCGAGCAACCGCGGGGTGTTCGCTTGACCTTTCATGCGGCAGATCATCGCACGGCTCCCGGTCCCATCGCTGGTCAGTCAGCCGTCGATCTGAGCGTCGACGGGGCGAACCTCGTCCCGCACCCGCGAGCGGCGGGTACTCCACGCCAACGCCGGGACGATGAGCAGCGCGATCGCCGCGCCGAGGTAGGCCAGGCCGGGGAAGTCGGCAGCCGCGACGATCAGCCCGGATCCCAGGCCGCCGCCCGCCCCCGCGATGGCGATGCCGACGTCGACGGTGCCCTGGGTGCGGGCGCGGGTCGCGACCGGGGTGGCGTCGGCGATCATCGTGGTGCCCGCGACGAGGCCCAGATTCCAGCCGAGGCCGAGCAGGCCGAGCGCGGCGGCCAGCGCGATCACCGAACTCGGCGGGGCCAGCGCCGCGGCCAGCCCCGCCGCGACCAAGGTGGCTGCCGCGGCCACGGCGACCAGCCCGGCGCCGAACCGGTCGACGAGCAGGCCCGACAGCAGCGACGGCAGATACATCCCGGCGACGTGCACCGCGATGACGAAGCCCGCGGCACCGACACCGTGACCGTGCTGCTGCATGTGGATCGGCGTCATCGTCATCACCGCCGCCATGACCAGCTGGGTCACCACCATCACCGTCGCCCCGGCCACGATCGGCCCCGACCATGTCTTCGCGGGGAGCGTCCCAGCCGACTCGGCGGGTTCTTCCGACACGGCGATGCGGCGGGCGAGCACGAGCGGGTCCGGCCGCAACAGCACCCACAGCACGATCCCGGCGACCAGATACGCCGCACCCGACAACACGAAAGGCCCTGACAGCGGCGGAATTCCCCACGCCGTGGCCAGATCTGCCATCGGGTGCAGCAGATTCGGACCGACGACCGCGCCGACCGTGGTCGCGACGAGAACCGTGCTGATCGCGCGCGCCCGGTGCGCCGGGGTGGCGAGGTCGGCGCCGGCGTAGCGGGCTTGCAAGCTTGTCGCCGTGCCCGCACCGTAGACCAGCAACGACGCGAACAGCACCGCGATGCTCCCGGTGACCGCCGCGACGACAACCCCGAAACTGCCGAGCGCACCGATCAGATAGCCGAAGGTCAGCCCGGCTCGGCGTCCGGCGCGCTGCGAGATCCGCCCGACCGCGACCGCGGCTGCCGCAGACCCGACGGTGAACATCGCACTGGGCAACCCGGCCAGTCCGGTCGACCCGAGCATGTCCTGTGCCAGCAGCGCGCCGACGGTGATGCCGGCGGCCAGGCCCGCTCCACTGAATATCTGGGCGGCCACGAGCACCGTGAGAGTGCGCCGCTGGGCGGGATGTTCGCTCATGATCGTCAACACTGCGCCAAAGATGGACAGTGGTCCAATCGGTTTCGGATCAGGGCTCGACGAGGTCCATCCGCAGGAACTCGGTGATGCGCAGCAGCTTGGGTGGGCGCGCCACATCGTCGGCGAGTGCCTGGAACGCCTCGGTTTCCCCGATGACGACGGGTGCGGCGAGTTCCACCTCGTGCCCGTCGATCAGCAGCCGGGCACCTCCGGCGGCGAGGACGTTGCGCACCCAGTCCGAGCCCGACCCGTACACCAGCACGAACACGTAACCACCGTCGACGGGGTAGGCGTCCAGCGGCGTCTGATACATCGTTCCGGACGACCGCCCGACATGGGTCAGGACCGGCCACTTCCCGCCCTTCACGGCACGCGGATTGAACACCCGCTTGTTGATGTGGCCCCACCACCGTGGCATCGGCATCGGGCTCTCCTCACTGTGACAACCAGCGCTTCTTACACTCGTAAGGCTGCCTTACGCATGTAAGCTTGTCAACACTGTGTTGCCAGCACCATGGAGCCGCCGATGACCGCCCGACCACCCCTGAGCCGAACGCGCGTGCTCGACGCCGCCATCCGGGTAGCCGATCGCGGCGGCGTCGAAGCGATCACGATGCGACGGGTGGCCCAGGAGCTGGGTGTCGAGGCCATGTCGCTGTACCACCACGTCCCGAACAAGGACGCGATTCTCGACGGCGTGATCGACGCCGTGTTCTCGGCAATCGACCTACCCGGCCCCGACGGCACCGACTGGCGCGACGCGATCCGCGTCCGCGCCGCCTCCGCGCGCACAGTCCTGTCCCAGCACACCTGGGCGCTCGGCCTGATGGACTCGCGCCGCAACCCCGGCCCGGCGACGCTGCGCCACCACGACGCCGTCCTCGGCGTCCTGCGCACGGCCGGGTTCTCGCTGCCGATGGCGGCCCACGCCATCTCACTCATCGACAGCTACGTCGGCGGCTACGTCCTCCAGGAGACAGCTTTGCCGATCACCACACCCGACGACGTCGAAGAACTCGCGGGCGGCATCCTCGACACCCTGCCCACCGGCGAACTGCCCTATCTCGCCGAAATGATCGTCGACCACGCCCTGCGACCGGGCTACGACCACACCACCGAATTCGCCTACGGCCTCGACCTGATCCTGGACGCGCTCGAATCCCGCCGGACCTGACCCACGACTATCGCCCGGGCAGACGGTGCTGCCCGGGCGAGGACCAGCCGGTCACCTCAGTGGCCGCCCGGGTCACTCAGGTGCAGTCCCTCACCGAGCTTGATCCGGCGATGCTCCGCGAGCACGATCATCACTCCCGACAGCAAGCACACGCCACAGATCAGGCCTGCGATCACTGCCCACCCGACGAAGCCGGATCCCGCGGCGGTCAGCGTCGCGGCGAGAAAGACGATGCCGACACCGATGAGGAACAGTCCGGGCCAGTTGAGCGAGTCCTGGATGGACTCACCCGCGTGGGAACGGAACGTGCGCTCGGTATCGGGGAACTTGTGTACATGCGGATCGTGGTGTGTAGCCATGGCCTGCCGTCCTTTCGACCAGCCGTTCCATATCTCATGAGTACCCCCGATCGTGGCCGAGCACCACCCCTGACCGTCAGTCGCGGGCCAGGACGAAGAAGTACGGCTCCGGCATGTCACGGAAGTCCATCAAACCGAGCACGGTGTCGTCGTCGATCCGGCGGAAGACGTCGACGATCGGCAGATGGTCGTAGACCATCGCCGCCGTCACGACCCCACGGTGCTCGACCCCGCGCAACCGCGCCCGGTACCTGCGCGTGCGCAGCGCGGGCCCGAGCACCCCGAGCAGGCCACGCACACGCTCGACGAGCGTGTGCGGCACCTTGTCGGCGATTCCGAGTGGCACCTTTTTCGGGTCGACGGCGAAGATCTCACCCGCGGGGTCACAGAACAGCAGCGGATGGACGCTGTCGAGGCCGTCGAACTGTTTGCCGTACCAGCCCGACGCCGCGAGCAGCCCGTCGAGAGGGTGGCCGGTGGCCAGTTCGCGCCCGTGCCAGCGGCCGGTGAGCTCGGTCGCCGACACGGGCGGGAGGCTGTCGAACAGCGCCAGCGCCGCGTCCCGGTTACAGGCGGGTTCGAGGAGGGTGAGCTGAGCAGTGGCGGTCATGGATTCCTCTTTCGGACAGGTCAGGCGGGCAGGCGCAGCGCGCCGGGCGCGGTCGCGGGCACCGCGGGCTGGGCAGGGGCGACCGGGCTGATCCGCCGGTAGGCAGCACCGAGGTCGGGTCGCGGATCCTCCTCGCCCTTGTTGGGCCAGAACGCCATCGCCCGTTCGGCCTGCGCGGTGATGGTGAGCGACGGGTTCACGCCGAGGTTCGCGGTGATGGCGCTGCCGTCGGCGACGTGCAAACCCGGGTAGCCGTAGACCCGCTGGTAGGGATCGATCACCCCGGTCTCGTGGGAGTCGCCGATCGTGCAGCCGCCGATGTAGTGGGCGGTCGCGGGGATGTTGAAGATGTCGGTGGCGACATTGCCGCTGATGCCGTCGATCTCGGAGGCGTACTTGCGGGCGATGTCGTGCGCCAGCGGAATCCACGCCGGATTCGGTTCCCCACTGCCCTGTTTGGTGACCAGCCTGCGCCCCTTCAGATACGAGGTGAGCGAGTTGTCCAGTGACTGCATGACGAGCAGGATCACCGACCGGTCCGAGGCGCCGTGCGCGTTCTGCGAGCGCAGGAACTGCACCGGATGCAGCAGGATCGTCAGCAGCAGCCGCAGGAACCGGAACGCCCCGCCGTCGACCATCGGCACCGTCTGCAGGAACAGCGCGTTCTGCCCCGACCCGTAGGTGCACACCTCCACGTGGGTGTGCGGTTCGGGGTGGATGGAGGAGGTGATCGCCACGCCCTGGGCGAAGTCCTTGCGGGACTTGCTGGTGACGCCGATGATCGCCTCGGAATTGCTGCGGGTCAGCTCGCCGACGCGCGGCGACAGCTGCGGCAGGGTGCCGTCGGCGCGCAGCTTGTGCAACAGCTTCTGGGTGCCGAGCGCGGCCGCGGCGAAGACCACCTGCTGCGCGGTGAACGTGCGCCGCTCCTTACGCAACCAGCCGTTGGACGCGACGGTCTCGACCCGGTACCCGCCGGTGCCGTCGGGCGCCACCGAGGTGACCGTGGTCAGCGGATGCACCTGCGCGCCACGGCTTTCCGCGAGATGCAGGTAGTTGACCGTCGTCGTGTTCTTCGCGTTGTGCTTGCAGCCGGTGAAACAATCCGAGCAGTGGATGCAGCCCGCGCGGCGCGGTCCGGCGCCACCGAAATAGGGGTCCTCGACCTCGGTGCCCTCTTTGCCCTCGTTGAAGAAGACCCCGACCTGGGTGCGGTGGAAGGTGTCGGCGACGTTCAGTCCGCGCGCGACGTCCAGCAGCACTTCGTCTTTCGGGCCGAGCCGCGGGTTCTCGACGACGCCGAGCATCCGCTTGGCCTGGTCGTAGTAGGGCGCCAGCTCGCTCTTCCAGTCGGTGATGTGCGCCCACGCGCGGTCGCGGTAGAACTCGGGCAGCGGCTCGTAGAGCGTGTTGCCGTAGATCAGCGAACCACCGCCGACACCGGAACCGCTGAACACCAGGCACTTGCCGAGCACGCTGATCCGCTGCGGCCCGGTCAGCCCGAGGCGCGGCGCCCAGATGGCCTTGGGAATGTTCCAGTTGGTCTTGGGGTAGTCCTCGGCGTTCCAGCGCCTGCCGGATTCGAGAACACCCACCCGGTAACCTTTTTCGGTCAGGCGCAGCGCGGTCACGCTGCCGCCGAATCCGGAGCCGACGACAATCACGTCGTAGTCGTACGCAGTCATGCAGAGATCACCTCGTAGTCGGCGGGGTCGAACCGCGCCTGCTTCTTGTATTGGAATCCGAGCAGTGGCCAGTTGGTGGTGATCCGGCCGTCGGCCTGCCGATACCAGGACGTGCACTGGCTCCACACGCTGCCCGACAGCCGTGCCTGGATCTGCGCGTCGTAGGCCTGTTCCACCTCCGGACGCACCGTCAGCGGTTTCCCGGTCGCAGCGAGATGGGCGACGTAGTCGCCGAGGTACGCGGCCTGCGCCTCGAGGAAGTAGATGATCGAGCCGCCACCGGTATTGGTGTTGGGTCCGTACATGATGAACAGGTTCGGGAACCTCGGCACCGTCATGCCGTAGTAGGCGTGCGCCCCGGTTTTCCACTCCTGCGCCAGCGGGAGACCTTCCGCGCCGGTGATCGTCATCGGCGCCAGGAACTCGGTCGACTTGAACCCGGTACCCCAGATGATGACGTCGACGTCGTGTTCGCGTCCGTCGGAGGTGCGCACCCCCTCCGGGGTGATCCCGGTGATCTTCTCGCTGGTCACCTCGACATTCGGCTCGGTCAGGGCAGGCAGATAACTGTCGGAGAACAGGATCCGCTTACAACCGATCGGATAGTCGGGCCACACCTGCTCGAACAAGCCGGGCTTGGCCTTGGTCTGTCTGCGCATGTGCGCCTTGGACCACGACTTGACCACGGCGGCAGCCATGGTGGAGTAGACCCAGGCGAAGCTGAGGCCCTCGGTCACGCCGTACCAGGTGCCACGTTCGGCGAGCGCTGTCACCGGCAGTTTCTCGAACACCCGATGGTGCAACGGCGAGAACTCGCGGTCGGGGCGCGGGATGATGTAGGGCGCGCTGCGCTGGAAGACGGTCAGTTTCGCGACCTTGGGCTGAATCTCGGGAACGAACTGGATCGCGCTCGCGCCGGTGCCGATCACCGCGACCCGTTTGCCGGTCAGGTCGAGGTCGTGATTCCACTCGGCGGAGTGGAAACTGTCCCCCGCGAAGGAGTCCCGGCCCTCGATGGCGGGCAGCGCGGGTCGCGAGAGCTGGCCGACCGCCGACACCACGACATCGACGACCACGGTGTCCCCGGTGCTCAACCGCACGGTCCACATGCCGGTCGCGTCGTCGTACTCCGCGGCGGTGACCTCGGTGCCGAAGCGGATGTGGCGGCGCACATCGTATTTGTCGGTGACGTTGCGGATGTAGTCCAGAATCGCCGGCTGCCGCGAGAACCGGTGCGGCCAGCGCGGATTCGGTTCGAACGAGTACGAGTAGAACGGCGAGGGCACATCGCAGGCGGCCCCGGGATAGGTGTTCTCCCGCCAGACGCCGCCGACGTCGGCGGCCTTCTCGAACACGACGATGTCGTCGAAGCCCCGCTTCTTCAGCGCGATGACAGCGGCGAGCCCGCCGAAACCGCTTCCGATGACCGCGATCGACGGTGTCATGAGGCCCTCCGGTTGTCGAGGATGGTCCGAGTGCACAGCTGCGGGTCGTCGCTGAACGGCAGGTGCCCGCAGCCGGGTAGATCCAGGTGCCGTGCGAACGGCAGGACTTCCCGCGCGCGAGCGCTCTGGGTGCGATGGATGAGCACCACGTCGCGGGTACCCCAGGCGATCGTCACCGGGATATCGCGCAGTGCCCCAGGGTCGTCGTCGGGATCGAGGAGGTAGGTGGCGAAGTCGTCGCGCGCGGCGGTGAACGAGGTCGCGCCCGCCAGGCCTGCCAGCGCGCCGCGTGCGGCGTCGGGGTCGACGCGCGTCGGGCGACCGAACATGACCGACAGCAGCGCGGCCCGGCCGAGACGATGCCCGACCGCGCGGTCGAGCCCCGGACCCGCCGACCGCGCCGCGGCCCGCATCGCGGTCAGCGAGCCCTGGACCCAACGCAGGCCCGGCTTGCCGTAGAAGCCGACGGGCGAGAACGCGGTGACGGCGGAGGCGACGCCGGCGCGGCCCAGTTCGATGCCGACACCGCCGCCCATCGAGCTCCCGACGACGTGGGGACGTCGAATCTCGTTGTCGCGCAGCCATTGCGCGAGCCAGCTCGCGTATCCGCGTGGTCCGGGCCGGATGCCGGGCAGCGGTGGTGAGGCGCCGAATCCGGGGAGGTCGACGGCGATCACCTCGTGCTGTTCGGCCAGCAGGTCGATGACCGGCGCGAAGATCTGCCAGCGGCTGCCGAGTCCGTGCACGAGCACGAGCGGCGAGCCGGTGCCCCGGCGAACATGAGAGATCTGCGTCATCGCAGCCCTTCATCCAGAAGAAACAGTTACTGCGTACGGTTTGTTGATTGCACCAGGTCATTGCTGCTGCGTCAATAGGCAATCGGACAACAAGACGCGCGGGATCGCCAATCTTTACCGTCACGGCGTACGATTTCTCGGGTGACCGTGCAACAACCGCGCCGTACCCAGGCGCAACGCCGTGCCTCCACCAGGGCCCTGATCCTCGACTGCACCGCGCAATGCCTGCTCGAACGCGGCTACGCGGCGACCACCGTCAGCGCCGTCCAAGAACGCGCCGGTCTCGCGCGCGGCACCGTGCAGCACCATTTCCCCACCCGTACCGAACTGCTCATCGCGGCCACCACCCGCGTCGTCGACCTGCGGCTCGAACAGTTCCGCCGCGAGGCCGAACTCCTGCCGCCGGGCCGCGACCGGCTGCAATCGGTCGTCGACCTGGCCTGGCGCGACCTCAACAGCCCCGCCTTCTTCACCGCGCTCGACCTGTGGGTCGCGGCACGCACCGACGCCGAACTGCGCGAGCGCCTCGTCCACGAGGAACGCCGCGTGTTCACCGAGATGCGCAGGCTCTACCTCGACGTCGTCGGCGAACCGTACGCCTCCGATCCGCGCGCCGAGATCCTCGTCGAATTCACCATCGACCTGCTGACCGGCCTGTCCATGACGGCCATGCTCACCGGGACGCTCGGTGAGCGCGAAGCGGTCGTGCGCCGCTGGAAGCGCGCACTCGCCGTCCTGATCGGCAGGCTGCCCAGCGACGAGCTGCTCGACGGCAGCCCACTGCCCGCGGTCGCCAGCTGAGCGGGCCCCGCGTCAGCTGATCCCGGACAAGCCGTTCCAGCACAGCGCGACCGTCGTCGCCACGGCATCACGCTTGGGGATCGGACGGCCCGTGTCCAGCCACTGCCGGGCCGCCAGATGGCTGGCCCCGACGACACCGAACGCACACGTGTACGCCCGCGCGTCGTCCATGCCCGCCGCCCGCAACTCGGCACTGACCAGCACCGCGCACTCGCCGAACGCGTGCCGCGAGCGCCAGCGCACGCTGGGTTCACTGGGCACCGGCGACTCGAAGATCAGGACGTGGCCGTCCGGGTCCTCGTCGACGAAGTCGAAATAGGCCCGCACCGCGCGACGCACCTTGTCCTCCTGCCCGGTGGCACCGGCCAGCGCATCACGGATACCGCGCACCATCCGGTCCAGATGGTGTTGCAGGACAGCCAGATACAGATCCAGCTTGTTCGCGTAGAGGGTGTAGATGACCGGCTTGCTCATCCCGGCCCGCGCGCTGATCTGATCCATGCTCGCGCCGTGATAGCCGTGCGCGACGAACACCTCGCGCGCCGCGTTCAACGCAGCCAGGAGCCGTTCCGCGCGGGCCGCGACAGTGCCGCCGCCGGACCCGTCGGCGTCGTCCTCGGAAAGCAGGATGTCGCTGTGCAGGACTGTCATGACACCAGCCCTCCTTCGCAGAGTCGTTCGGTCACCATGTCAGCACCGGCTTCACCACGCGCCCGGCCCGCTGATCGGCCAGCGCGGCAGCGATCTCGGTGTGCGGATAGCGGCCGATGAGCCGCTCGACCGGGAACCGGCCGCTCGCGTGCAGCTCGAGCAGGTGCGGAATGAAGGTGGCGGGCACGCTGTCGCCTTCGAGGCACCCGCGAATGGTCTTGCCGCGCAACACGATGTCACTGACATCCACCGGCGGGGCACCCGCACCGAGCCCGACCGCGACCACCGTCGCCCCGGTGGTCAGCGCCGCCACCGCGTCCGCCAACACCGCAGGGACACCCGTGGTGTCCAGCGCGTGGGTCACCCCACCGCCGGTGAGGTCACGAATCCGCGGCACCGTCGGCCCCTCGGCCGAATCCAGCGCCACCTCGGCACCCAGCTCGAGCGCGAGTTCCCGCCGCGCAGCCGACGTCTCGACCACCACCACCCGCACCCCGGCCACGGTGCGCGCGGCCAGCAGCGCGGCCATCCCGACCGCGCCCGCGCCGTACACCGCCAGCCAGGCGCCCGATTCGGGACGCAAAGCATTGAGGACCGCGCCCGCGCCGGTCTGGAATCCGCACCCGAACGGCGCGGCCGCCGCAAGGTCGATCGCGGGATCGACGACGATGGTGTTGTCCTCGGTCGTCAGCGCGTAGCCGGCGAAACTCGACTGGCCGAAGAATCCGTCCAGCACCGGAGAGCCGTCGCGCAGCACGCGCGGTGCGTCGTGGGCGCGGCGCCCGAACTGGTTGAGCGCGACCGAGCGATGACAGTAGGCGGGGCGACCGGCCAGGCAGGTCGCGCACGCGCCGCAATGGCGGAAGGTCAGCACCACATGATCGCCGGGCGAGACCGTGCCCACGCCGGACCCGACCGCGGCCACCACACCGGCGCCCTCGTGGCCGAGCAGGATCGGCCGGTCCGCGGCGCCCGCGCGCCGGGTCACCAGGTCGGTGTGACAGATCCCGGCGGCGGCGATCCGCACCAGGATCTCCCCGGCCCGTGGTTCGTCGATCTCGACCGGCTCGATCGAGAACGCCGCGGACGGGTCGCGCGACAGGACCGCCGTTGTCCGCATCAGGACACCCGTTCCAGCAGGAAGTAGAAGTATTCGCCGCGGGAGAGCACCAATTCCGGGCGACCGTTCATGATGCCCATCAGGGTCCGCTCGTCGAGCCACTTGAAATGGTCGAACACGGCGCGTCCGTCGTAGACCATCGTCGCGGTGACCTCGCCGCGGAACTCGATGTTCCACAGGGTCGCCTCGCCCTGTCCCAGTTCGACATTCGAGAACAGGGTGCCGTCCTCGGCGCGGCAGATCAGCGGTTTGGCATCGTCGAGGGCCAGGAAGGTCTTGCCGTACCAGCGGCTGGCGGGCAGCGCACGGCACAGCGGGTGCCCGGTCTGGAACGCGCCGCCGCGCCATTCGCCGAGGATGTCCTCGGCGCGGGCAGGCCGTAGCCGGGTCCAGAGCGCGTCCAGTTCCGCGGTGGAGACGCCGTCGGTCTCGTCCCGCAGTTGCTGCCAGCGTGGCTTGTCCGCGCCCATGGTGTCCTCGTCTCGCCGTTTTCAGAACCATCCGGTTCCAGAACGGACCATAGTTCCGAACCAGATGGTTCGGCAAGAGGTACGATCCGCCTCATGCGGGCAGCGGGTGAGGCGACCAGGGAACGAATACTCGCCGCCGCGAAGGCCGAGTTCGCCGAATTCGGCATCGCCGGAGCCAGGATCAACCGCATCGCGGCCGCCGCCAACGCCAGCAAAGACCGGCTCTACGCCTACTTCCCCGGCAAGAACGAGCTCTACGTGGCCGTCACCGAGCGCTGGACCAGCCAAACGGCCGTCGAAACCGCCCTGAGCGCCGACGACCTCCCCGCCTATGTCGGCCGGCTCTTCGACCACTTCGTCGCCCACCCCGACAACGCGCGCCTGCAGGCCTGGTCCGACCTCGAACCGGCGGGCACCTTCTTCGGCGCCATCCTGCGCGACACGATCGACGCGAAACTCACCGAACTGCGCCGAGGACAACGCGAAGGGCTGATCACCGCCGACATCCCGGCCTCGATCCTGCTCCGCATGCTGTCCGACCTCGCCCGCACCAACGCGATGCAGGCCAGGTTCGCCGCCGAGAAGGGCGACAACGACCAACTGGCGACGCGCCGCGCGGCAACCGTCTGCGCCGCCACCCGCATTGTCGCTCCCTGAACGCCACTATTGTGGGCGCAGTGGGGAGCGTATGGGATTCGTGGGGGCACGTACTGACCGTCTGGGCGCTGGCCGTTCCGACGGTCCTGGCCACCACTGTCCTGCTGGTGCGCCGACGAATCGGTTCGGGAACGCCGCGGCGAATCGCACTCAGGCACTCGATCGCCGAAGTCGGCATCCTGACCGCGACGTTGCCGTGGGTCTGGATGATTCTCACGCCTACCACCGGCGAACGAGCCGTCAGCCTGGTGCCTCTGCGAGACCTGGCCGACACCCTGAGCGCTGCGCCGACCACCGCCCTCGTGCAGGTCGGCGCCAATCTCGTGCTGTTCGTCCCCCTGGGTTTCCTTCTCCCCCTGCGATTTCCCCGACTCTCGGGTGCCCTCCGGATGACCGGTGTCGGAGCGCTGCTGTCGGCCACGCTCGAGGTCGCCCAGTACGTCCTCGACCTGGGCCGGGTCTCCTCGGTGGACGACGTCCTCATGAATGCGGCGGGTGCGGGAGTCGGCGCACTCCTCGCCACCGTCCACGTCGCCCGCAGGGAATCCAGGTATTCGCACAGTGATCGAGTGCTGACCCAGCTCGAGTCGGTGACCTCAGTGGGCGGGCGTCGCGCGGGGGCTTTCGGTGCGCGGGACCTGGAGTAGCTGCCGGGCGATGAGGTCGGTGAGGTGTTCGCGCGTGGTGTCGAATTCCCCGCGCATCCACGCCGCCACCAGCTCCAGGGTGCCACTGACCACGACGTAGGCCGACATCGCCGAGTCGAGCAGGTCGTCCGAGGAATCCGGAAGGAGTTCCCGGGCGACCGCGGCCATCGCTGCGGCGATCGAGTGCTGGGTGGACAGCCGCGCGGCTTGCAATGCTTCGGTGCTGTGGGCAGTCAGCAGCAGCGCGTGCCTGCGTGGGTCGGCGATCAGGAACCCCAGCGCGGCGTCGGCGGCGGCATGAACCTGACTGTGGATGTCGGGGGCCGCCGCGCGGGTGGCCGCGACGACAGTGGCGATGCCTTCGGTGGTGAGTTCGTCGACCAGCGCCGACAGCAGGGTGTCGCGGTCGGTGAACTGCTCGTAGAAGTAGCGATCGTTGAGACGCGCGCGCGTGCAGACCGCCCGTTTGGTGACCGCGGGCGCGCCGCCCTCGGCAAGCAGGTCGAGTGCCGCGTCGAACAGTGCGGCACGACGCCGGGCCCGCCGCTCGTCGGCGGCCACCCCCGCGTAGGCGCGCGGTGTCGCCGTGCCGCCGGAGGACTCACCCATGCTCTTGACCATCCCACCATTCTGGTGCACTCTGACACCATACGAGTTTTTGGTGCCGCCCGGCACCAGATTGATGCCCAGGCGTCGATCGGGCTCGCATGTACTCGACGCTGGAACAAAGGAGTTCCCGATGACCTGCCCCGTGCCACACATCACCGAATCGACCGCACCCGAACACCTTTCCGGTGCCGTCGCACGATTCGAGCGAGTGGGCGGATCAGTGCTGTTCGGCCTGTTCGCGGTAGGCCTGTTCGATCAGCCGATGCTGCCGCCGGTCTCGGCCGCACTGGAAGCCACCGGACGTTCACGGAATCAGCCGTGGGCACGAGCGGTCCGCACCGCCGCCGCCGACCAGCTCATCTACCACGGCGAAGACCCCGAACGCGCCGCCGAAGCCCAGCGGCTCATGGTGCTGCACCGCGATGTCAAAGGCATCGGCCCGGACGGCGAACGGTACTCCGCACTCAACCCGCAGGCATGGAACTGGATCCTGTACTCGGCGTTCTTCGTGCAGCGCGGCGCCTACATCGCCCTCACCGGCACCGAACCCACACCCGCCGAGAATCAGGCGATCTGGGACCACTACCGGCACAAGACCGACGGCCTGCACCTGCCCGGCAAGTCCCGGCCGATCGAGGACTACACCGACCTGGTCGCCCACTACGAGCGCATGGCCGCCGACGAACTCCGCTCCACCCCCGCACTCGCCGCCGCCACCGCCTCGGTCCGGCAGGCGCCGCTACCGGACTTCCTCCCTGCCGTGGCAGGCCCGCTGTGGTGGCTGGGATCCCCGATATTCAGCCATGTCGTGATGGTGCTCGGCTGCGGCATCATGCATCCCGACGTACGCGCCCGCATGCCCATCACCTGGACCCGCCGCCACGACCGGGAATTCACGGCGATCACCGCCGTGCTGCGCGTCGCCTTCGACCGGCTGCCCGCCTCGGTCACCGATTCCCCGATGGCCCGCAACCGGCGCAAGTACCGCAAGCTGGTGACGCAGTATCGCGAGGTCGGACTGACCTCGTTCGCGCCGGACCCCGCCGTCAGGTCGTGAGCGACAGGGCCGAATCAGGCCCTGTTGACAGCATCTGACCACCACCGGATCATCTTCTTGGACATTTGTCCGAGACTCGATGCCCGAGGCGGTACCCATGCTCGATTCCCCCGTCACCTCGGTCGAACAGGCCGACGTCGTCGTAGTCGGCGCACGCTGCGCCGGCTCGGCGACGGCCGTGACGCTGGCGCGAGCAGGACATCGGGTCGTCGTCCTCGACGCCGCTCCCCTGCCGTCGGACACGCTGTCCACACATCTACTGTGGCCTGCCGGGCTCGCCGAATTGCAGCGACTCGGTGTACTCGCCGAGGTCGAGGAACTCGGCGCGCCCCGGCTGACCAAGGCTTACGCCGAAGGCGCCGGGTACGGCATCGAATCGCCGTTTCCCGCCGTCGACGGGATCGACTACGCGATGTGCGTGCGGCGCACCGGCCTCGACGGCGTCCTCGTACGGGCCGCGATCGAGGCAGGCGCCGACGTCCGCCCGCGCTGCCGGGTGACTTCCGTCGTCTGGACGCAGAACCGGTGTGCCGGTGTGCGATACACCGATCCGTCCGGTGCCGTCGTCGAGATCAGGGCAGCCCTGGTCGTCGGCGCGGACGGCCGCCACAGCACCGTCGCCCGATCGGTCGGCGCCGACCAGCCGTTCCTCACAACGCCCAGCGGACGCGATTGCTACTACGCGTACTGGCGTGACACCACCGGCAAGCCACGCCACACCGCCGCCCAGTGGCGCCACGGCACCGACCTCGGCACCGCTTTCCCCTGCGACGACGGCCTCGTCCTGAGCCTCGTGCAACCACCCTCGGCACCGGGCCGATCCGGTCCGGGCGAATCCGAACGGCGCTATACCGAAGCGGTCGAACGGATTCCCGCACTCGCCGCCCGGCTCCACGGATGCGAACGCGTCGGCCGGGTCCGCGCAGCCACCGGCATCACCTCCTACTTCCGGCGATCCGCGGGCCCCGGCTGGGCGCTGCCCGGCGACGCCGGGCACTTCAAAGATCCCGTCACCGCCCAGGGCATCCGCGACGCCCTGCACTACGGACGACTACTCGCCGAAGCCGTCACCGCGGTCATCGACGATCCGCACGCACTGGACCGATCACTGCTGGAATGGGAGCGACGCCGCATCGTCGAATGCCGCGACATCTTCCACTGGACCAACCGGCTCGCTCGCGGAGAAGCCATGCGCCCCTTGGAGATCGCGTTGTATCGCAGCGCCGCCACCGACCCGGAACTGGCCCGCATCACCACCGGCATCTTCTCCCGCACCCGCAGACCCGCCGAGCTGCACACCCCGTCGCGCGCAGCACGGCTGGTCCTCCGCGCGATGCGCCACCAGCGCGCGAACACCCGTGCGGTACTCCTCGACCTTGCTCTGGAGATCCGCACGGGCACCCGCAACTGGTTCACGAACAGGACTGCCTTGCGCGGCAACACGCTGCCTCCGCCGCCCCGCACACGCGTCCGGCGGCCTACCCCGCCTGTTCCCGAAGGTCGAGCAACCCGAGGCCGGTGAGGTCACGGACATACTTCTCGATCAATTCCGGACCCAGGTGCGGAATATCGTGATCGGCCCCGATCCGCGCCGCCCGCACCGCCGCCCGGAAACCGTCGGCAGGCAACGCCGAACCGGGTAGCGGACGGCCGGGACGCCGATGCGCGTGCAGCAGCGGAAGCAGGGTGTGTTTGCGCTGTTCCTCGGGCAGGGCTCGCAAGGCGGTCTCGAAGCGGGCGAACCATTCGTCGTAATCCTCGATGCGGTCCACCTGATGACCCGCCTCGATCAGCCAGTCGACGAACACATCGAGCGAGATGCCGTCGTCGTGCGGGTTGACGACATCGTAGGTGCGATATCCCTCGGTCGCCGCCGCACCGAGCCCGGTGACCGCGGCCGCGACGAAGTCGGCGGGCAGCCCGTCGTAATGTGCGCGCTGCCGCTGACCACGGGAATCGGTGACATAGAACGACATCGGCGCGACACCGGTCACCAGCACGCTCAGCAGCAAGCGGGTGAACACGTCGGGCACATTGAGCTGACCCGGATAGGTGCTGTGCGCGAGAATCATGTCCGAACGGAACACCGCCACCGGTAGCCCGAAACGGTCCGACGCCTCCCGCAGCAGAACCTCACCCGCCCACTTGCTGTTGCCGTAACCGTTGGCGTAGCTCCGGTCGAGGCGGCGCACAGGGCTCATGGCCCGCACGTCACCGTCCTCGGCAAAGGACTCCCCCTGCGCCGCGACCGCCACCGTCGACAGATAGCTCACCGGCTTGCGCGTCGACGTCAACGCGAGCCGGATGACCTCGGCGGTGCCGACCACATTCGGGCCGAACAGCTGCGCATAGGGCAGCACATGATTCACCAATGCCGCCGAGTGCACGATCAGGCCGACGTCCTCGGCCAAGCGCTGCCACTTCGAGGAGTCGAGACCGAAATTCGGTTCCCCGATATCGCCGGGCAGCACCTCCAGCGCGCCTGCGGCGAGCCCATGGAAACGCTCACGCAGGTCGCTGTCGGTATCGAAGGCCGCGTCGAGTCGTGCACGGGCGGCAGCGACATCGCCGCCCCTGACCACACAGATCACCCGGCCGCCGACCGGTGCCAGCCGTTCCAGCCAGGTCAGCAGCAGAAACCGGCCGAGATAGCCGTTCGCGCCGGTGATCAGCACAGTGTTCGCCGGCGCCGTCGCCGCCGGAATGCCCGGCGCCGCAGCCAACGTCCCGGCATCGATGAACCCTGCCAACGTCAGGTCGGTGGCACGAATCGTGGTCGCGTGCGCGCCGTGCACCGCGTCGCTATCGATTCTGCGCGTGCCCGGTTCACGTTCACGACAGATGTAATCGGCGATCCGGGTCAGGTCGCTGTCAGGTCCGAGCAGAACATTCACCGGGACCTCGACACCCAGGAGTTCCCGCAGCAATGTCGAATACGACAGGGCTGCCAGCGAATCCCCGCCCAGATCACCGAACCGCGCATCCGGGCGCAGATCGGAAGCCGCGCAGCCGAGCACCGCTCGCGCGGCGCGAGCGACGGTGTCGAAGAGCGGAAGGCCCGCAGCGTCACGGCGCAGACTCGCCAGCTCCGCCTCCTGATCCCGCACCACCTCGTCGTATAGCGCCTCCAGTCGCTCGCCGTAATGCTGCTTCAGCTTGGGCCGCAACAACTTCCCGACACCCGAGAGCAGACCGTTGGCGATCGAGAACGGTTCGGGCTCGATCAGGAAGTCCCGCGGGATCTCGTACGGCTCCAACTCCGCGACAGCGGCGGCGCGCTGCAAGGACGCACCCACCGCCGCCCGCAACCCGTCGGCAGGTCCGGCCAGCGCCGCCTCGGTAGGTACGACAACGGCCAGCAGATACGCGCGCTCGCTGCTGCCATACACATAGATCTGGCGCACCAGATCGGCACCGGCGAAGATCGCCTCCAGCCGCGACACCGTCACGAACTCGCCCTGCGACAGCTTCAGGACGTTGTTGCGGCGATCCACATAGGCCAGCCGGTCGGGTCCCAGCTCGGCGACCACATCCCCCGTACGGCAGAAACCGTCCTCGTCGAACACCTCGGCGGTGACCTCGGGACGCCGGTAATAGCCCGCGATCATGGTCGTCGTCTTCAACAGCAGTTCACCACGCGGATACGGCTTGTCGGTGCGGAAATAGCCGAGCTCCGGCACATCGACGAGCTTGTAGTCCAGCACCGGCGGCCGCATCACCTTGGTATCGAAGATGACGCCCCCACCGGTCTCGGTCGACCCGTACCCGTCGTGCAGCCGCAACTGCAACACCGATTCCACGAAACCGCGCAGATCCGGCGCGATCGGCGCGCTCCCGCACAGCACCGTCATCAGACGGCCACCCAGCAACTGTTCACGCAGTTCGGTTCTCACCTCGTCACCGAGCACGTCCCGATCCGCCCCTGGCCGCGCGCGCCGATCGACCTCGCGCCGGTAGCGCTGCAGGATCATGTCGCACACCCGTGGCACCAGAAAGATCTCGGTCGGCCGCACCAGTTCGATGTCCTCGAACAGGGTCGACATATCCGGTGCCGCAGCGAAATACGCGGTCCCACCGCGGGCAAGCACACCGTTCAGAGTCAGCCGCGCCGCGATATGACTCATGGGCAGGAAATTCAGAGTGATGACGGCATTCGGCCGGGCATGCTGCCACCCCGCCGCGACGAGGCGATGGGTGTACATCGCACCCTTTGGTGTACCGGTGCTGCCGGAGGTATAGATCAGCATCGCCAGCGGATCCTCGCCCGCCGCGGGCACCGTCAGCGGTGCGGGATCGAGTGTCCGGCCTCGGTCGATCGTCTCGTCGATGGTGTGAAGCGCGACCGTGGAGCCTGCCGCTGTCAACCGGGCATGAGCCGCGGCGAGCGCGTCGCGGTGACCGTCGTCGTCGGCGTGCTGGTCGAACACCAGCAGCCTGCGCGGTGACGCACCGGCGAGAACGGCGTCGACCGCGATCGCCAGATGCGCGGTGTCCACCGCGAACATCCGCGGCTCCGTCTCGTCCAGGATCGAGCGCAGTTGCGCCAGACCCGCACCCGCCTGCAACGGAACCGCCACCGCGCCCAGGTGGATCGTCGCCAGATCGAGCACGGTGTAGTCGGCGCCGGTGAAACCGAGTGTCGCGACGAAGTCGTCCGCCGCGACACCGTCGGCGTGCCAGGCAGCAGCGAGAGCACGGGCCCGGTCCCACACCTCGCGGTAGGTCAGCAGGTCGAACTCCGGCAGCAGACGCCGCGTCGCGCGTCCGCCCTCCGACACCAGTTCGGTGCGCCGGACTCCCAGCGCGGGCCGGTCCGCGTACGCGGTCATCACCGTCGAAACGATCTCGGCCAGTGGGAGACCGGGAGTGGTGACAGCCGCGTAGACGTCCTCGTCGGGTGTCGCCGCGCGGATCTGCGCGTCCTCCGCGTAGAGGGTCTTGATGCGGTGAGCCAGCTGATCCGCGTCGAGATCGACGGTCATGCCTCGGTCTTCCGATCGGCGGCACCCGGCAGCGCGATCCGAACACCTTGCCACGCTTCCCGTTGCGCGGCATCGGGGTCGATCAGCACGCGGCAGGGATGGTCGATGATGCAGGTCGCCCTGCGCTCGGCCGTGTAGGGCGTCCAGTTCGGCAGCGGCAGGCCGGTGCGGGCGAAACTCAGCCAGTTGTCCTGAACCAGATCCTGCACGGACCGGAACGCGCGCCGCCCACCCGCCGACGTCATCGCCCGGCCGACCGGAGTATCGACCCACCCGAACACCGGAACCAGATCGAGCGCGTGGGTCGCACCGAAACCGGCCAGCCGCACCGCGCGCGGCGCGAAGTCGAAGCGGTAGGCATACGTCGGCGCGAACCTGCTGTGGCCTTCCAGCACGGCCAGTGTCGGGCGCCAGAACATGAAGTCACCACCGATCCGCACCGCGGTCCTTGCCGCGGGATAGCCGGGGTAACTCCTGATCACGCGTTGCTCGGCGCCGGGCTCGCAGCGCCCAAAGATCGTCGTCAGCTGCTCGGGAGTATGCGGGACCGACTTCGCGAACCGCTGGAACAGCGTCGCCTCGTCCCGGTTGGTGCCGATGATCAGCGGCACCGGATGCGCACGGCCCGCGGTGATCGCATCGATCGGCGCCTCCGGCAGGAAGTCACCGTCGACCACCGGGGAGTAAGCGAAGCTGCCCGGCAGCTCACGCAGGGACCGGCCCAGCGCCCGGTCGGCCGCCCGGCACAACTCACTCGCCTTGGCCGTGGACAGGACGCTCGCCGCGTCGGCAGGATCGGCGCCGAGCCGTTGCAGGCAACTGCGGGCGAACCGGCGAGCTTCCTCCGGTTGTGCCGTCCAATCCGCCGGTGCGCTCTGGGCGATCGCACGGTGGAACAAGCCACGCGCCGCGGGCGTCGCCAACAGCGTGATCACCGCGTGCGCACCCGCCGATTCACCGAAGATCGTCACGTTGTCGGGATCACCGCCGAACGCGGCGATATTGCGCTGCACCCACTCGAGCGCCGCGACCTGATCGCGCAGGCCCAGATTAGACTCGAACGGCCTGTCCGCCGTGGAGAACTCGCTGAAGTCGACGTAGCCCATCGCGCCGAGCCGGTAGGTCACCGACACCACCACGACATCACCACGCGTCGCCAGCCGCGCACCCGAATACATGCTGGCCGCACCGATGAGGTAGCCGCCGCCGTGAATGAACACCATGACCGGTCGCGGGGTCGTCGACGGCGTCGCGGGGGCGGTCACATTCAGGGTGAGACAGTCCTCGCCGATCGGCTGCCAGGTGCGCGGCCCGGTGCGGGCACCATTGGGATGCTGCGTCGCGGCGAAACCGAACTCCGTCGCCGAACGCACCCCCGTCCACGGTTGCACTGGCTGGGGGGCACGGAACCTCAGTTTCCCTACGGGCGGGGCCGCATAGGGCAGAGCACGCCAGCTGAGGACTCGACGGCCCGCACGACCGCGCACGACTCCGTCGGCGGTCACGATCTCGGTGGACACCATGTCCTCACAGTACGTGGTACCAGCGGTACCGCGCAGGCAGTTCGGTCGTCTAACGGTCTGCACGGATTAGACTGAGCCGATGGCCGGCGACGACCCGGAAAAAGCCCCGCTCGCAGCAGGGAACACCCAGAGCATCGCCGAACTCGACTGCCTCGTCTCCACCTGCCGAGCCTGCCCTCGCCTCGTCGCCTGGCGGGAAGAAGCCGCCCGCGTGAAACGAGCCGCCTACCGCGACGAAGAGTATTGGGCCCGGCCGGTACCAGGATTCGGACCCGACGATGCCGAGATCCTCGTGGTCGGCCTGGCACCGGCCGCCAACGGCGGTAATCGCACCGGACGGATGTTCACCGGCGATCGCAGCGGCGACGTCCTGTTCTCCGCACTCCACGCCGTCGGCCTGGCGACCGGTGCGCACCCGGTCAGCATCGACGACGGCATCGAACTCGTGAACACCCGTTTGACCGCGCCCGTGCACTGCGCGCCGCCGGAGAACAAGCCGACCAGCGAAGAACGGCACCGGTGCGCGCCGTACCTGAGCCGCGAACTCGAACTGCTCCGGCGGTCGGCGAAGGTGATTGTCGTGCTCGGCGCTTTCGGGTGGCAGGCGCTGTTCACCGTCCTGACCGAAGGCGGCTGGCATGTACCCAGGCCGCGACCATGTTTCGCCCACGGCGCGCAGGTCACCATCACCCACCCCGACGGACGCGCGATCACCGTCCTGGGCTGCTATCACGTGAGCCCACACAACACTTTCACCGGACGGCTCACCCCAGCCATGCTGGAGAACGTCTTCCTGGCCGCGAAGCGGATCGCCGCAGCCGAACGCACCGTCGCCTAGGGTCGACCAGTGCTGACTGTGTATACGATCGGCGCCTACGCCGACTACATGCAGTCACCGAAGTTCGCCGAGGGCATCGACGAACTCGTCGACCTGGCCGGCGTCGCACAGACGGCGATCATGTGCGCCGAAGCCGTTCCGTGGCGGTGCCATCGCTCGCTCGTCGGCGATGCGCTGCTGGTCCGTGGCGTGCGCGTGCTCGACATCATGTCGGCCACTCGCGCGCCGGAACACTAGCTGACGAATTTCGCTCATGTCGAGGGAACGACGATCACCTACCCCTCCCCGGCTGACCCCCTGCCGTCCTGAGCTGTCTTGTGTTGTCTGGTTTTGTTTTTAGCGATCAGACCGGAGAGGGATTATTCATTAGTAGATGCGCATATCCACGTATCATGATGTTTTATTAGCCGTTCGTCTGCCCGGTCGCCCCATGGCTTCAACCTCCCAGTACCAACGAGTCTCCGCACGGCGCGCGCCTCCCCGAACCCCCACACCACCCGCCCGCCCCCGGAGTTGAATGCCGGTCGCCACTCCCCCGCTCCCCCAGGGAGGCTGGAAGACACAAGCAGAATTATGAAGTAGCTGCGGCCGACGCAAGTCAGCAGTCAGTGCAGTGATGTGTCCCGTGTGAATCCGGCGGCCTGGGTGGTTTCATCGGCTACCCGAACGCCGTAGCGATAGGCCAGTTCTCCGCCGAGATAGCCGGAGGCCCCCAGAACGGCCAGGCTCACCGCTGACAGCGCCAGTGGACCGGCAGGCACCGACCCGTCCACCTCTGACCCTCGCCACCAGAAACCGACCGCGAAGGCGATCGTCACGACCAGGTTCAGGCTCATATGCACCAAGCCCGTGCGGAACGCGCGCGTGCCGGTCGGAATCGCCAGCAGATCCAGCAAACCGACCGCGGCGGCCACCAGCGCACCGAGCACACCGATGGCTATCAACCACCGTGCGCCCTGAACCAGGAACGCGGGATCATCCACGATGTGGGAACCCACATCGAAGATCAGACTCGCCACCCATGCCCCGATCGGGACGGTGACCAGGATCGGATGGAACGGGTGCCCATACGGACCCGCGAGGATCGCACTGACAGGTCGCTTGCCCTGTCCTCGATCAGTGTTCACAACAACCTCCGTACTCGTCGGTGATGCTGCTACTGATGGCGCTCTGTGATCACATCATCGGCATGCCGGGAATCATGTTCAACAGCCCCATGAACATGTTCATCATCTGCATACACATCTCGGGCATCATCATCAGGATCACCTCCTCACACACCCAAATCCAACCCACCTTCGCCCTACCCCGAATCGGTGCGATCATGCACCGCGCATCGTCTCGATGGGGCGGTCGATGAGGGTGTGGATCTCGGCGAGGAGTTCGAGGCTAGGCACCGAGGACTACTCCCACCTACAGGCCCTAGCCGGTCTGTTGCCGCTCGCGGGCCTTTACTCGGCGGTGTTCGCCGAAGACCAGAAGGGCGCCGCCGATCAGGCAGATTGCGCAGAGGGTGCCGGTGATGAAGGCCCAGCCCTCGAATCCGTAGCCCGCACCGGTCAGGGTCACCCCCAAGAGGACGATGCCGAGGGCGACGAGGATCAGGCCCGGCCAGTTGCGGGTGTCTTCGATCGATTCGCCGGCATGGGGTCGTGCGGTTCGCGCGTCGTCGGGGAAGTGGTCGTTCGGGGGTTCCTGAGTGTTCACGGGAATCCTTTCGGTCACCGAAGATCTGCCTTCACTCGGCAATTCAGCATCCGGCACATACCCGTGCAGCCGTCGCCCAATCACCACCCCGTTCGGTGACTGCGGTTTCGTCGGCGCCGACCTGGGCATATCGGCACCAGGAGACATGCCGATCCGAAGACGGCCGACGGGTTCCCGCCGACGTGGTGGCTCCCGAACAGCTGGAGGTGGCCATGGGTATCGAAGTGGGCGACCACATAGTCGCCCGGCTCCGGGAATGGGGAGTCGAGCAGGTGTTCGGCTATCCCGGTGACGGAATCGGCGGCTTGGTCGCCGCGTTCGGCCGGGCAGGCAACCCGGCGTTCGTGCAGACCCGGCACGAGGAGATGGCGGCGTTCGCCGCGACCGGCTTCGCCAAGTTCAGCGGCCGGATCGGCGTCTGCGCTGCCACCTCGGGACCGGGCGCGATCCATCTGCTCAACGGCCTCTACGACGCCAAACTCGATCACGCACCGGTGCTGGCGCTGGTCGGCCAGACCGCACGCGGCGCGCGCGGCGTCGGTTTCCAGCAGGAGATCGATCTGCAGAGCCTGTTCAAGGATGTCGCCTCCGAATACCTCGTGGAAATCGACGTACCGGACCAACTCCCCGCCGCGCTCGACCGCGCGATCCGGGTAGCCACCACGCGGTCCGCGCCGGCGGTGGTGATCGTGCCCGCCGATGTACAGCAGGAACAGTTCCGCCCGCCGGAAGTCGGCTTCGGACATGTCGGTTCGAGCCCGCCCGGCGACCTGCACCAGGCCCGCGCCCTGCCGCCGAAGGAGGACATCGCCGCGGCCGCCCACGTACTGAACCACTGCACCCGCCCCGCGATACTGATCGGCCAGGGCGCCCACGGCGCGGCAGACGAAGTGTTCGCCGTCGCCGAGCGGCTCGGTGCAGGCGTGGCGAAAGCCTTGCTGGGCAAGGACGTCCTGCCCGACGACATCCCCTTCGTCACCGGCTCGATCGGCCTGCTCGGCACCAGACCCAGCTACGAGATGATGCGCGACTGCGACGCCCTGCTCATCGTCGGCTCGAATTTCCCGTACACCCAGTTCCTGCCCGAACCGGGAACCGCCAGGGCCGTGCAGATCGACGCCGACGGAACCCGCATCGGCATGCGCTATCCCACCGACGTGAATCTGATCGGCGACGCCGCCTCGACCCTGTCCGCACTGACCGAACAGCTCTCCACCGATCGCGACCCGAGCTGGCGCGACCAGATCGAGAAGAACGTGGCGAGCTGGTGGGAGACCGTCGAACGCCAGGCCATGCTCGATGCCGACCCCGTCAATCCGATGCGAGTGGTGTGGGAGCTGTCGAGCCGGCTGCCCGAGGGCGCGATCGTCACCGCGGACTCCGGATCGTCGACCACCTGGTACGCCCGCTGTCTGCGGCTGCGGCACGGAATGCGCGGATCACTGTCGGGCACATTGGCATCGATGGGGGCGGCGGTGCCCTACGCGATCGGCGCGAAATTCGCCCATCCCGATCGCCCGGTGATCGCGCTGGTCGGTGACGGCGCGATGCAGATGAACGGACTGACCGAACTGCTGACCATCCGCCGCTACCGCGACCGCTGGCCCGACCAACGGCTGGTGGTCTGCGTCTTCCACAACAACGACCTCAACCAGGTCACCTGGGAACTGCGCGCCATGTCGGGAGCACCGAAATTCACTGATTCACAGGAGCTTCCGGACGTGTCGTATGCAGAGATCGCCAGCGCGGAGGGCCTGACCTCGATCGCGGTGGATCGTCCAGAGGAGGTCGGACCGGCCTGGGACCAGGCCCTGAGCGCACACGAACCTGTCCTGCTGGACGTGCGCTGCGACCCCGAAGTGCCACCGATCCCCCCACACGCCACCCTCGAACAGATCGAGCACACCGCGGCGGCCGTCCTGCGCGGTGACCCCAACGCCTGGCACCTGCTGGTTCAGGGCGCGAAAACCAAAGCGCGGGAACTGTTCCACTAACCGCCCACCACCCGAAGGAGGCCGATGTCGATGACCCAACCCCCGCTCCCCAACCCACCGGAACCCATTCCGCCGACACCACCGGAGCCCGCCCAGCCTCCCCCACCCCGCCCCGACCCAGTTCCCCCCGCACCGGTCCCACCCGGACCTGCCCCTGACCCGGCCCCGCCCGGCCCGAGCCCCGACCCGATTCCCCCGATCCCCACCATGGCCCCGCCGCAGGAGCAACCAACCGCGTAGCCACGGCGCCTGTGCCGATCCCCGGTGTCACCAGCTGATCGCCGGCGTCGCTACCCGATACGACAAACTCGTTCTGACCTACCGTGACCTAGACCGCGGTATCGGCTCAATCGCCGGCCGGGCTCCGCAGAATCCGCAGGGCGGCCCGCTCGATCCGGTCGGCGATCTTCGAGTACGACTCGTAGCCCATCCCCGCTCGCACCAGCGCCCCCGCGTAGATCATTTCGAGCCATTCGATGACCTCCTCGTCGGCCTCGGGACCGAGCGCTCGCGCGATCCTGCCGCGGATCTCGATCCCGATGCGGGTGCGCAGATGCTCGACATCCGGGTCACCACCGAGCAGCGAGCTGGTGACCGCGCCCGACAATTCCTGCTCGTCGGCTACCAGCAAGGCGATATTGCGCAGTTCGGCGAGTACGCGCACGGTCGAGTCCGGATCCTCGCTGGCAGGTGACCGCGAGGCGAGCAGCCGCCGCCAGAAGATCTCGGCCACCA
Source organism: Nocardia sp. NPDC060259 (assembly GCF_042728775.1). Classification (NCBI taxonomy): domain Bacteria; kingdom Bacillati; phylum Actinomycetota; class Actinomycetes; order Mycobacteriales; family Nocardiaceae; genus Nocardia; species Nocardia sp. NPDC060259. The sequence goes on along the minus strand of NZ_JBHXAY010000027.1, from coordinate 39,780 downwards.
GGTGTTCCTTGGACGAGAAGTAGGTGTAGGCGGTGGCCGTGCCGACGCCGGCCTCGGCCGCGACCAGCCGGATCGTCATGCCGGAAAAGCCGTCGCGGGCCAGCACCCGCAGCGCGGCCTTGGTGAGCCGGTCGACCGTGTCGGCCTGTTTGTCGGTCAAACGCCGCCGCGTCGCTTCGAGGCTGATGGAATCGCTTTCGGACATGCGTCTGGATGCTACTCGGCGACCCAGGACCGTCGTCCGACCACACCGTGTGGCGTGTACCGGCGCCGTCGGCTACTTCTCGCGACGTTCCTGCGCGACCACCTTGCCGACGGCGCCGTCGAGCTTCGTGCCCGCGGGCCACCCGACGTAATGGCACAGAAACAGCGCGATCTCACGAAGCTGTTCTTCCGAGAGCTCGCCGTTGCGCAGCGCCGCCCCGATCTGGATCTCGGCGATATCCAGATGCCCCTGCGCGGTCAGCGCGCCGAGCAGTAGCAACCGCCGTTCCCGCACGGTCAACGCGGGGCGCGACCAGATCTCGCCGAACAGGTGGTCGGCGGTGACCGCGAAGTAGTCACCGGGGCCGTCGGCGAAGTCCCAGCCGTAGACCTCGCTCATCTTGGCCAGCCCACGCTGCCTGGCATCGGTGGGGGTGTTTCCGTCGGTGGTCATGATGTCTCCTTGTCGAGCACGGAACCGGCTACGCCGAGCCCACCGGCCAGCCGGACGATGGCGAGTTGCGCGAGTGGCAGATCCACCCCGAGCCGGTCACCGAGTTCCAGGGCGAGGGACAGGTCCTTCTCGCCGAGGTCGCGCACATGGCCGAGGATCGGGAACCAGAAGTCGTCGGGGTCCAGCGGCGCGGAGGTGTCGCGCAGCATGATCGCACCCGGTCCGCCGGTCACCGCGTCGGAGTGGCGCACCACCTTGCCGAGCGCGGTGAGACTGAGCCCGGCGGCATCGGCCAGGCGCTGGGCCTCGGTGGCGGCGGTGAACGAGATGAAGTGCAACAGATTGCGCGCCAGCTTCATGCGCGTGCCCGCACCGACCTCGCCTGCGTGCACGATCAGGTCGGCGAAGCACCCGAACGGCGCTCTGATCCGGTCCACCGCGGCGGCGCTGCCGCCGACCATCACGGCCAGGCTGCCGTGGGTGGCGCCGGGCGCACCACCGCTCACCGGTGCGTCGACGAACTCGACCCCCTGCTGGGCGCATCGCGCGGCGAGCTCTTCCGCGGTCTGATCGCCGATGGTCGAATGCACCGCGACCACGGTGCCGGGAACCGCGGTGCGCAGAACGCCCGCCGGACCGGTGACGACCTCCCGCACCTGCGCGTCGTCGACCACCGTCACACAGATGACGCGCGCGTCCGCCGCCAGCGCCGCCGGATCGACGGCCGTCCGCGCACCCGCCTCGACGAACGGCGCGGTGGCCTCGGCGCGGACGTCACAGACGGTGAGACCGCCCGGCCACTGCAGCAGTCGCCGGGCCATCGGTGTGCCCATATTGCCCAGTCCGATGAATCCGACCGGGAGACAGTCTGTTTCGGTCGTCATCGGATGATCTGCCCGCCGTCGACATTCAGGATCTGACCCGTGACCCAGCTCGCGTCGTCCGAGAGCAGATACAGGCAGGCGCCGACGAGGTCCTGCGGCGTGCCCATCCGCTTGATCGGAATCCGGGACACCATGTCCTTCACCAGGTTTCCGGGCGTGACAGTCTGGGTGGCCTCGGTGTCGATCGGGCCGGGCGCGATGGCGTTCACCCGGATCTTCGAACCGCCGAGCTCGGTCGCCAGCTGCTGGGTGAGTCCGTTGATCCCGACCTTGGCCAGCCCGTAGAACCCGGAGTACAGCCAGGCGGCCGTGGAGGACTGGTTGACGATGGAACCGCCGCCCGCCGCGATCATCGGCTTCCACACCGCGCGCGTCACGTTGAGCGCGCCGTCGAAGTTCACGCCCATGAATTTCTTGTAGTAATCCCACGGCACGGTGAGCAGCAGGTCGAGCTTCATCTCGCCGTAGATCGCGGCGTTGTTCACCAGATGGTGGATGGCGCCGAACTCGGCGACGGTGAATTCCGCCAGCGCGACGGCGGATTCGGGGTCGGCGACGTCGACGCGGCAGAAGGCGGCGGTGCCTCCTTCCGCGACGATCTTCGCCGCGACCTCGGCGCCGCGCTCGGCGTTGAGATCGGCGACGACGACATTGGCCCCTTCGGCGGCGAGCGCACCGGCGTAGACCGCGCCGATGCCCTGTGCCGCGCCGGTGACGATCGCGGTGCGACCGGTGAAACGTGCCATGGTTGTTCAGCTCCTGTGAATGGTGTCGGTGTCAGGCGGGAGTGGCGACGAGCTTGGTCTCGAGGTATTCCTCGAAGCCCGCGACGCCCATCTCCCGGCCGATGCCGGACTGCTTGTAGCCGCCGAACGGCGCGTCGGCGTGGTACCAGAGCCCGCCGTTGACGCTCAGCGTCCCGGTCCGCACTCCCGCGACCACCCGTTCCACGCGATCCGGATCGGTGCCCCAGACCGAACCCGACAGACCGTAGGGCGATTCGTTGGCCAACCTGATGGCGTCCTCGTCGCCGTCGTGCGGAATCACGACGAGCACCGGCCCGAAGATCTCTTCCTGCGCGACGGTCGCGGTGTTGCCGAGGCCGCTGATGAGCGTCGGCTCGATGAAGAAGCCGCGTTCCTGGTTCGCCGGCCTGCCACCGCCGACCACGATCTGCCCGCCCTCGGCCTTCGCGATCTCGAGATAGCGCTCCACCCGCGCGCGCTGGTGCGCGGAAATGACCGGCCCACAGACGGTTCCGGCGTTCGTCGGGTCACCGGCCGCCAGCCCGGACAGCGTCCCGGCCGCCGCGGCGACCGCGTCGTCGTAGGCGGCGCGCGGCACCAGCAGCCGGGTCGTGAGGGCGCAGCCCTGGCCGGCGTGGACGGCGACGGTGAACGCGGTGTAGCTCGCGGCCGCGGCGATATCGGCGTCGTCGAGCACGACCGCCGCCGACTTGCCCCCGAGTTCGAGGAAGGTGCGCTTGAGGGTGGCCGAGGCACCCGCCATCACCGAGCGGCCGGTCCTGGTCGATCCGGTGAAGGTGATCATGTCGACCCGTGGATCGTCGACCAGCTGCGCGCCGATGCCGTGATCGGCGGAGGTGACGATATTGATCACGCCCGCGGGGATGTCGGTGTGTTCGGCGATGAGCGGGCCCAGAACCGCTGCGCACCACGGCGTATCCGGCGCGGGCTTGAGGACCACCGTGTTTCCCGCGGCGAGCGCGGGACCGATCTTGGCCAGGTTGATCTGGTGCGGGAAGTTCCACGGCGTGATGGCGCCGACGACACCGACGGCCTCGCGCCGGATCACCCGGCGGCTGGCGACACCCATCAAGTCCCTGGTGCCGAGATCTGTTTCCCACGTGTAGTTCTCGGCCAGATCGGCGGCGTAGGCCAGATCGGCGATCGGGCCTTCCAGCTGCGGTCCGCTGGTGAGCATGATCGGGGTGCCGACCTCGGCGATGGTGATCGCCCGCAGCTCCTCGAGGTGTTCGCCCAGGACGTCACGCAATTGACGCAGGCAGTGGGCGCGGAACGCGGGGTCGCGCGACCAACCGGTCTCGTCGAAGGCGGTGCGCGCCGCACCGATGGCCGCGTCCATGTCCTCGGCCGAGGCGTCGGCGGCGTAACCGAGCACCTCCTCGGTCGCCGGGTTGATCGTCGCGAAGACGCCGGAGCCACCCGGAATCAGCTTGCCGCCGATCAACAGGGGCGTGCCTTCGGCAGGGACGAGGCCATTCATAGCAAGGCTCCGATACATGTCTGGACAGGTGTACGGAATATAGTTCGGAGTTTAGAACAGACGCAAGGGTCGGCGCGGCAATTTGTCCATACACCAGGCTGTAGTAGCATCCAGACACATGTCCGAAATCGCGCCTACCGGCATCGAAGCAACTCGACGACGCTTGACCGAGAAACAGGCCGATACCGTGGACCGCCTGACCGTGGCAGCGGTCGAGGTGCTCTCCAGGGAGGGCTACTCGGGCACCACGATCCGGCTCGTCGCCGCGGCGGCCGGCGTCGGCACCGCCACCGCGTACACGTACTTCTCCTCCAAAGAGCACCTGATCTCCGAGGTCTTCTGGCGCCGCCTGGTCGCCATGCCACCCCTGGACGACCGCGACGCCGACCCGACCACGCGGGTGGTCGCCGTCCTGCGGCAGGTCTCGATGCTGGTGGCCGACGAACCCGCGCTGGCGGGCGCGGTCAGCAGCGCCCTGCTCGGCGACGATCCCGACGTCCAGCACCTGCGGCTGCGCATCGGCAAGGAGATCCGCCACCGACTCGCGCATGCCCTGGGTACGAAGGACCCGGAACAGCTTGCGGCGCTGGAACTTCTGTACTCCGGCGCACTCCTCCAGGGCGGCATGGGCCTGCTGTCGTACGCGGAAGTGGCCGACCTGCTCGAGGTCTGCGCGCGCCGCATGCTGGCCGAGCCGGCCATCGGCGACTAGCGCACACCGCTTCGCCGAGCCTTGTCGGACAGCATCAACCGTAGTACTGTCCAGACACGTGTCCATTGCATATCTGGACAGTGTTCCGGGAAGGATTCCCCAATGACGCTGGTCATACCGCGGCGCGTGTCCGGAGGCGAAGACGAGCACGGGCATCTGGCCGAGTTCCGTACCGATCCGATCGCGCTGATGCGGCGGGTGCGTGCCGAGTGTGGCGATGTCGGGACGTTCGAGCTCGCCGGGCGCACCGTCGTCCTGCTGTCCGGGGCCGAGGCCAACGAGTTCTTCTTCCGGGCCGGTGACGACGACCTCGATCAGGGTGCCGCCTACCCGTTCATGAAGCCCATCTTCGGTGAGGGGGTGGTTTTCGACGCGCCACCCGAACGCCGCAAGGAGATGCTGCACAATCAGGCGCTGCGCGCGGACCATATGCGCGGGCATGCGGGGACGATCTCCCGCGAGGTCGATCGGATGATCGCGGGCTGGGACGACGAGGGTGAGATCGATCTGCTCGCGTTCTTCGCGGAGCTGACCATCTACACCTCCTCGGCCTGCCTGATCGGCGTGAAGTTCCGCAACCAGCTGGACGCGCGTTTCGCGCACCTCTACCACGAGCTCGAGCAGGGCACGGACGCGCTGGCCTATGTGGACCCGTATGCGCCGATCGAGAGTTTCGCCCGGCGCGATGCCGCTCGGGCGGCGCTGGTCGAGCTGGTGCAGGCGATCATGGACCAGCGGGCGGCCGATCCGCCGACGGGCAAGGCCGAGCGCGACATGCTCGATGTGCTGATGTCGGTCACGGACGAGGACGGTGCCCCGCGGTTTCCGGCGAGCGAGATCACCGGCATCTTCATCTCGATGATGTTCGCCGGCCATCACACCACCTCGGGCACCGCGGCCTGGACGATCATCGAGCTGCTGCGCCATCCCGAGACGCTGCGCGATGTCGTCACCGAACTCGACGAGCTGTACGCCGACGGGTCGGAGGTCAGTCATCATGCGCTGCGTCAGATTCCGTATCTGGAAGCCGCGCTCAAGGAGACCCTGCGGCTACATCCGCCGTTGATCGTGCTCATGCGCCTGGCGCGCGGTGAGTTCGAGGTGTGCGGGCACCGGATCGCGCCGGGTGACATGGTGGCCGCCACGCCCGCGATCTCCAACCGGATTCCGGCGGACTTCCCCGACCCGGACGCCTTCGATCCCGGCCGCTATCTCGATCCGCGCCAGGACGACATCGTCAACCGCTGGACCTGGATCCCCTTCGGCGCGGGCAGGCACCGGTGCGTCGGGGCGCCGTTCGCGCTCATGCAGCTCAAGGCGATCTTCTCGATCCTGCTGCGGGACTGGGAGTTCGAACTGGCCCAGCCGTCGGACACCTACCGCAACGACCATTCCAAGATGGTCGTCCAGCTGCAACAGCCCTGCCGCGTCCGCTACCGCCGCAGGCACCGCTGAACGCCCCGGGTCACCACCGCCGTCGGCCTCCAGGAGGAAACGTGTCAGCGCCGTCGCTACCCGCCGGATTCGATTTCACCGATCCGGCACTCTGGGAAACCCGCAACCCCGTCCAGGAATTCGCCGAACTGCGCCGGACCGCGCCGGTGTGGTGGAACCCGCAGACCGACGCGCAGTCGGGCGGCTTCCGTGACGGCGGCTACTGGGTCGTCACCAAACACGAGGACATCAAAGAGATCTCGCGCAACCCTGACCTGTTCTCCTCACAGCGCAAGGGCTCGGTCATCCGGTTGCCCGGTGAGGTGACGCCCGAGCAGATCGAGCTGACCGGCGCACTGCTGCTGAACATGGACCCGCCCAAGCACACCAAGATCCGGCGCATCGTCGCCAAGGGTTTCACGCCGCGCGCGGTCGAGGGGTTGCGCGCGGCACTGGCCGAGCGGGCGGCCGCCATCGTGCACGCGGCCGCGAAGACGGGCGGCGGTGATTTCGTCGAGCAGGTGGCGTGCGAGCTGCCGCTGCAGGCCATCGCCGAGCTCGTCGGTGTCCCGCAGCAGGATCGGCGCAAGCTGTTCGACTGGTCGAACCAGATGCTCAACTACGACGACCCCGAGTACGGCGATGCCACGACCACCGAGTCCTCGTCGACCGCGGCGATGGAGATCCTCGGCTATGCCTGGAACATGGCCGAGCAACGCCGCACCGACCCGCGCGACGACATCGTCAGCCGGCTCGTGCACGCCGATCTCGACGGCGAGGCGCTGGGCTCGGACGAATTCGGGTTCTTCGTCATCCTGCTCGCGGTGGCGGGCAACGAGACCACCCGCAATGCCATCACCCACGGCATGAAGGCCTTCGTCGACCATCCGGAGCAGTGGGAGCTCTATCGACAGCAGCGTCCCGTGACCGCGGCCGACGAGATCGTGCGATGGGCGACGCCGGTGACGGTGTTCCAGCGCACCGCCACCGCCGATGCCGAGCTCGGTGGACAGCGGATCCGTGCGGGCGACCGCGTCGGATTGTTCTACAGCTCAGCCAATTTCGACGACGACGCCTTCGAGCAGCCGTTCCGCTTCGACATCCTGCGCGACCCCAATCCGCATCTGGGCTTCGGCGGTACCGGCGCGCACTTCTGTGTCGGCGCGAATCTGGCCCGGCTCGAGATCGGCCTGATCTTCGACGCCGTCGCCGAGGCCATGCCGAACCTGACCCAGGTGGCGGAGCCGCAGCGGTTGCGGTCGGGCTGGATCAACGGCATCAAACATTGGCAGGTCGACTACGGAACCGGGGCGCGCTGATGCGGATCGCCTTGCTGTCCTACCGGACCAAAGCCCACTGCGGCGGGCAAGGGGTCTACATCCGGTACCTGAGTCAGGGGCTCGTCGAGCTCGGTCATCAGGTCGAGGTGTTCTCCGGTCAGCCCTATCCCGAGGACCTCGACCCCCGGGTGCGGCTCACCGAGGTGCCGAGCCTGGACCTCTACCGGGACGACGATCCCTTCCGCACGCCGCATCCCCGCGAGATCCGCGACCGGATCGACCTGCTCGAACTGGCCACCATGTGGACCGCAGGCTTCCCCGAGCCCCGCACGTTCAGCCTGCGCAGTGCCCGGCTCTTGGCCACGCGCGCACAGGATTTCGACGTGGTGCACGACAACCAGTGCCTCGGCTACGGCCTGCTCGACATCGCCCGCCTGCTACCGCTCGTCGCGACGGTCCACCACCCGATCACCCGCGACCGCGCGGTGGACCTGGCCGCGACGCCGTGGCGGCGGCGACCTTTCGTCCGGCGCTGGTACGGGTTCCTCGGCATGCAGCAGCAGGTGGCACGTCAGATTCCCGACCTGATCACCGTGTCCTCCTCGTCCGCGGCGGATATCGCCGAGGACTTCGGGGTGGATCCCGGTCAGTTGCGCACGGTCCCCCTGGGCGTGGACACCACGTTGTTCCGGCCCCGCGACACGCCCCGGGTACGCGGGCGGATCGTCGCGGTCGCCAGTGCCGACAAGCCGCTCAAAGGCATCGCGCATCTACTCAACGCCCTTGCCCGGCTGCGTCATCAGCACGAGGTCGAGCTCAGCCTGGTCGCGAAGCTTGAACCGAACGGGCCGACCGAGAAACTGATCGCCGAACTCGGCCTCGCCGATGTCGTCACTCCTGTCAGCGGCGTCAGCGACGAACAGCTGGCGCAACTGCTCGCCTCCGCCGAGATCGCCTGTATTCCGTCGATGTACGAAGGGTTTTCGCTGCCTGCGGTCGAGGCCATGGCGAGCGGAACACCGCTGGTCGCCAGCCGGGCCGGTGCGCTGCCCGAGGTGGTCGGCGACTGCGCGGAACTGATCGAACCCGGCGACGTCGACGCGCTGACCCGGGTCCTGGGTGCACTGCTCGACAGCCCGGACCGGCGGGAACGGATGGGCGCGGCGGGCCGCGGCCGTGTCCTCGACCTGTTCAGCTGGGCGGCCGTCGCCGCGCAGACCGTCGCCGTCTACGAGCACGCGATCGAGCGCTACCACTCCCCCGACTCCCCGCACCGACAGGAGACCTCATGCTGACCGTCGACTTCGACCGCCTGCGCGTCGGCCAGGGAACGCGGGTGATCGATGTCGGCTGCGGCGCGGGACGGCACGCGTTCCAGGCCTACCGCCGTGGCGCCGACGTCGTGGCGTTCGACCAGAACGCCGCCGACCTGGCGGACGTTGACGTCATGTTCGAGGCCATGGCCGCGGCGGGTGAGGCACCGGAGTATGCGAAGGCCGAGACGGTGCGCGGCGACGCCCTCGATCTGCCCTACGGTGACGGCGAATTCGATGTGGTCATCGCCTCGGAGATCCTCGAGCACGTCCCCGAGGACGACCGGGCCGTCGCCGAGCTGGCACGAGTGCTCAAACCCGGTGGCACGCTGGCTGTCACGGTGCCGCGCTGGCTGCCCGAACGCATCTGCTGGGCGCTGTCGGACGAATATCACGCCAACGAGGGCGGCCATGTCCGGATCTATCGCGCCGACGAGCTCCGCGACAAGATCACCGCGCGCGGTCTGCGCTACGACCACCGGGATTTCGCGCACGCGCTGCACTCGCCGTACTGGTGGCTCAAGTGCGCGGTGGGCGTGCGCGACGACGACAACCCCCTGGTCCGCGCCTATCACCGCTTGCTGGTGTGGGACATGATGTCGGCGCCCGCGCTGACCCGCACGACCGAGCGGCTGCTGAATCCGCTGGTGGGCAAGTCGGTGGCCCTCTACTTCACGAAGCCGACGGTCCGGTGACGGCCGCTGACCTACCGGCCGTTCCCGGCGTCGTCTCGGCACGAGACATCCGCCGCACCGCCGAAACCATCGCCGCCGCACAGGAACCCGACGGTGCGCTCCCCTGGTTCACCGGTGGCCACACCGATCCGTGGGATCACATCGAGTCCGCGATGGCGCTGACCGTGGCCGGATTGTGGGACGAAGCACGCGAGGCCTATATCTGGTCGGCGAAATCGCAGCGCTCCGACGGCTCGTGGCCGATGCAGACGCGGAACGGCGTGATCGAGAACCACGATGCCGACGCCAACTTCTGCGCCTACCTGGCGACCGGTGTGCTGCACGCGCTCACGATCACCGGCGACACCGGGTTCGCCGCCGAGCTCTGGCCGACCGTCCGCGCCGGTATCGACTTCGTGCTCAGCCTGCAACTAGGAACCCACGGCGAGATCCATTGGTCTGCCGACGAATCGGGGACCTCCGGGGAGGCGCTCCTGACCGGATGCTCGAGCATCTTTCACAGTCTGGGCTGCGCGGTGGCACTGGCCGAACGGATGGGCGACCCGCGTCCGGACTGGGTCGCGGCGCGCCGCAGGCTCGGCCGGGCTCTGCGCCTTCATCCGGAGGCGTTCCTGGACAAGAGCCGCTACTCGATGGACTGGTACTACCCCATCCTGGGCGGCGCGGTGCGCGGCACGGCGGCCCACGAGCGGATCGCTCGGCACTGGGACGAGTTCGTGGTCGCCGACCTCGGCATTCGGTGCGTGTCCGACGCACCGTGGGTCACCGGCGCGGAGACCTGCGAACTGGTGCTCGCACTCGACGCGATCGGCGAAACCGCCACGGCCACTAGACTCTTCACCGATGTACAGCATCTGCGCGACCCCGACGGTTCCTATTGGACCGGACTGGTCTTCACCGACGGCAAACGCTGGCCGGAGGAGCGCACCACCTGGACCGCGGCGGCCGTCGTGCTGGCGGCCGACGCGCTCAGCCGAACCTCCGCCGCCAACGGCATCTTCCGCGACGGCGTCGTCGACTGACCCCGGGTCAGGTGCAGGCGGCGGTGCGCTGCAGGATTCGCAGGGAACCGGTCACGGAGAGCTCGCGGAACTTTCCGCTGTCGAGGGCGCGGCGATAGATGTTGAACGGGGCGCGGCCACCGTCGGCCGGATCGGGGAAGACGTCGTGGATGGCCAGCAGCCCACCACCGGCCACCCAGTGCACCCAGTTGTCGTAGTCGCGCTGGGCCGCCTCCTCGGTGTGGCCGCCGTCGACGAAGAGCATGCGCAGCGGTGTCCGCCAGATGCGGGCGGCGGCCGAGGAGGAACCGATGATCGCGATGACGGTCTCGGTCAGGCCCGCGCGAATCATGGTGCGCCGGAAGGCCGTCACGGTGTCGAAGACGCCGGTCTCCGGGTCGACCAGCGTGGTGTCGTGATACTCCCAGCCGGGCTGATGCTCCTCGGAACCGCGATGGTGATCGACGGTGAACACCGTGGCGCCGGTTTCGCGCGCGGCGGCGCCCAGATAGATCGCCGACTTGCCACAGTAGGTGCCGATTTCCATGATGGTTCCGGTGCCCGCGTAGTCGCGGGCGGCCGCATACAGCGCGCGCCCCTCGTCGGCCGGCATGAATCCGGTGACCTGCTCGGCGAGGGCGAACAGCGCACCGGCCTCGGCGGAAATCTCGTCTACAGGTCCCATGCCTCACGCTAACACAGGAACTGGAATACAATCCGGACTACTGTCCAGCAAATTGCCGGACGCGCCGAATCACACAGGAGAACACCGATGAAGACACGCCTCAACTGCCCCTGCGGAGCCCAGATCACCGGCGTCGACGAAGACGACCTGGTCACGCAGACCCAGGCACACCTCGCCGAGAACCATCCCGACCACGACTACACCCGCGACGAGATCCTCTTCATCGCCTACTGATCCGGCTACTTCGCAGGCAGGGTGTTCTGCAGCCCGCCGACCTCGGTGATCTGCCAGCCCGCAGCGCGGTCGATGGTCAGCGAATAGGTGACGGTGGTCGCCGATCCACCGGGGGTCTGCGCGCTCGTGGAGACCACCGTGAAGTACGCGTTGACCTTGTAGATTCCGCCGGATTCCGAGGTGACGGTCGCCGACAGCGGAGTCGCGGTCGAGGTCCATTGCAAGGGCAGCAGAATCTGCTCGAGTTGCGGTGCGGTGGCCTCGAACTTCGCGGCCAGCTGCGGGCTGGTACCCGACCGCAGCCGGGCGAACCAGGCTGCGACGTCGCGGTAGTCGATGGTCGACGCGCCGACGCCGTAGTCCGTCGCGATCTGCTCCGCGTGCCGTGTGTCGGCCGCGCGGGCGTCACGCTCGGCGATCGTCGACCGTGCCGCGAAGTAGAGCGACGCGAACGTGACGGCCGCGGCCGCGAGTACCGCGATGGTGACGACCACCAGGACGGTCGAGAGCCGGAACGACACCGTGCGCGGCTGTTGGTCGCCGTTGCCGGTCGTGGTGGTGGCTTCGGCGGTCGCTGTGCTCATGTTCTGTCCTTCGTCGGGCTACTTGACGGCGATGCGGAAGTGCACGGTGCCGTCGGCGCCCACGCTCTGCAGGGCTTGGTCGATCAGGGTGCTGATGTCGAGGGCGGGTGCCCGCGCCGCGGCGTCGGTCACCACCGGTCCGAGGAGCTGTCCCAGCGGGGCGATGCTCGGCCCGATCTCGTTGATCAGATCCGTCAAGCGGGCTAGGAACGGGACGAGTCCGTCGCCGGTGAAGTAGTCGTCCAGCGGGCGGCTTTCGACGAGCACCGACCCCGATTCGACGATGGCGCTCAGCGTGACGCCGAACTCGCCGAACTTCGGGCCCGCCGCGCCCAAGGACGGTCCGAGCCAGTCCATGTCGGCGCCGAGTGCCTGCATGTCGGCGAACAGGCGGCGGATGGTTTCGGTGCGGCTGAGCAGGGTGGCGGCCAGCAGGTTCGACGACCGCTGCAGCGTCTGCATCGCCGTCTCGGTGCCGGCGAACGCGCGATCGAAGGTGTCCACCAGGTGCGCGATCGCCTCGGGCCGGATCTGGTCGAGCAGTGCGACCAGCTTGGCGGACAGGGCCGTGATCGTCATCGGCAGCCGAATCCGGTTCGTCGGCACGACCTGTCCGTCTGCCAGATACGGCCCGGCACCGGATTCCGGTGCGAAGGCGATGTAGGGCTCGCCGAGTGCCGACAGCTGTTCGATCCGGACATCGCTGGATATCGGGATGCGATGTCTGCCGTCGATCCGCAGGCGGACAAGCACACCGGCCGATCGGGTGCGCACCGACTCGACCCGGCCCACCCGGACACCGGCGAGCAGCACCGGGGAGTTCGGGCCGAGCCCACCCGAGTTGTCCAGGTGCATGTCGGCGGTGATGAAGCTCTGTCGTGGATCGAAGCCGAGCACCCCGATCGACATGTACCCGACGCCGAGAACCAGGACCGCCGCGATCGCGGAGAGTGATATCGCCGCACGAAGATTCATCGCACCGCTCCGATCATCCGCAGGGTGTCGACGATGCGGGCGGTGCGGTCCTCCGGTGTGCTCGCGGTCTGGCCCGGTGCGGGCGCAATGCCGATGGTCACCAGGTCCACCTTCGGACCACGCGCCGCGAACGGAACGAGCTTGGTGTTGATCAGGTCGACGAGCGTCTTCATGTTCGACGGCGACCCTGTGTCGAACACACTGCTGCCGAACAGCATCGGTACCACGGCACGGGTGGTGTCGTCGAGTCCGGACAGCAGCGGCCCGAGCCATTGCGCGCTGGGTGCGACCGGACCGAGCGCCGTCAGGACGAAGATGACGCCGATCTGCGCGTTCACGGCGTCGGTGGTGTGGTCGACGCCGTAGGGCGTGAGGAGTTCGTCGAGCATCGGCAGGTTCTGCTGCATTCCTTCCTCGACCGTGGCTTCCATCCCGTCGAGCAGGGCGTCGATCGAGCCCAGGTGCGTACCCAGGTCGGTCAGGTCGGCGCCGAGAATGCCTGCGATGCGCGCGGTGTCGCGTGGATCCTCGGGCATGAGCCCGTTCGCCGTGCGGACGATGCTCTGGAAATCGCTCACCGCGCCGCTGCCGAGGAAGGTCGACAGCCCAGCCAGGATGTCCTCGATCGGGGGCGCCTGGGTGGTGTCCGACAGCGGGATGGTCGCGCCGGCGGGCAGGGTGCCCCTGGTCGCGTCGGCGGGTTCGCTCAGCGCGATGTGCACGTCACCGAGTGGGGTCTCCTGGCGCAGCAAGGCGGTGGTGCCCACCGGTAAGCGGACCGACTCCCGGATTTCGACATCGGCCACGACGTACCCCGGCTGTGCGGCCCGATCCGGGGTGGCTGCGACGGGGTCGACCAGGGTGACCTCGGTCAGCCTGCCCACCCGGACGCCCGCCGCGATCACCTTGGCGCCCTGCGGCAAGTTGAGCACATCGGCGAATTCGATCCGCAGGTGATAGGTCGGGCCGACACCGGAACCGGGCATCGGCAGGTCGGCGGGCTGGAAGCCGCATCCGGTGCCCGCGAACATCATCGCGAGCACCAACAGGCCGTGGACGGCGGTGTGCCGGAGACGTCGGGTCATCGGGTGCTCACCGCCGCCAGCAGTACCGGCAGCGCCGGGATCGTCGTCGTTCCGTCGGCGGCGGCTTCGCATCGCTGACCGATGACGGCCTGGACCGCCGCGCAGATCTGGCTCGTATCCTGCTGGGCGAGTGCGAGTTTCGGTGGCGCGTAACCGATGGTCAGCTGTCCGCTTCCCGGGTCGATCGCACCGGCGAATCCGGTGGCGAGGACCGGGGTCATGGCGATCACGTCGGCCAGTGAGGCGACGCCTGCCGCGATCATGCGGGACAGGTCGGGGACAGCATCCAGGGCGCGCAGGGCGGGCGAGCCGAACATCATGATCACGTCGTTGAGCTGGGGTAGCAGGTCGGCGAGGGTGGCGACGATCTGGATGATGGGCGGGAACGCGATGGTGACGATGTCGTCGAACGTCTGCGGCAGCCCGGTGACCGTGGTCTCGACCTGCGACCAGCCGCCGCGCGCCCGGTGGGCGAGTTCGGCGAGCGCGTCGAGCAACCGGCCGAGGTGCCCGATCGCCGCGTCGGGCGCCGCCAGCGCCCGGCTCAGGGCGACGATCATGTCGTTGATCTGCTCGCCCGACCCCGCGGTGGCGCGGTCCAAGGCATCGAGCCCGGCGCCGAAAGCAGTGCGCTGCGCCGGATCTCCCGAGCCGTTGAGCTGATCGGCGAGTCCGGCGATGGCGTCGAAGGTCTGCGACAGGCTCTTGGGTGTCAGCGTCTTGGTGATGCACTCCCCCGGCGGACGGCCGGGTCCCGCCGGTTCGGCGCCGATGAGCGCGAGCCGCCGATCGGCGATCACGGTGTCGCTGACCGTCACCGCGCCGACATCGGGTGGCAGCTTGCGGTCGGCCCTGACCGTGAATTCGACACGCGCCGCCGCTCCGGCGATGCGGATCCCGGTGACGCGGCCGACCGGGACGCCCATGACGGTGACCGCGCTGCCCTCGTAGAGCCCGATGCTGTCGGGCATGTCGGCGCAGTAGCCGAGCATCGGCGGGTTCGGCGTGCTCAGCCGCAGACCGAGCGCACCCGCCAGCACGAGCGTGAGCACCACGGCGACCGACATGAATCCCCGCGATCCCAGGATCGACTTCATCGTCAACACCCACCTCCCGGTAGGGGAATGCACACGGCGGGGACCTGGATGGTCGCACCGGACTGGTCGACGGTCACCCCGCCGTCGGCGGGCAGCAGCGCAAGCAACCGCTCTTGCAGCGCGCGAACGGAATCCAGCAACTCCCCCAGGCGGCCGCCCAACTGCTCGAGCGCGGGGATCGCGTCGGCCAGCGGCTGTGCGCGCTGCTTCAACGAGGCATCCCAGGCCCGGCCGAGCGGCGTCACGTCCTGCAGCACCACGGCCAGGTCACGCAGCGATTGGGCCACCTGCACCTTGTTGGTCTGGATGATCTGCTCCAGAGTGCCCAGGGTGATGAGCAGCTCGGCCAACACATCGGCGTTCGTGTCGAGTGCGGTCAGGTACTCGTCGGCGATGGCCAGGGTGCGCGAGATGTCGGCGTTCTGCTCGTCCAGGATGGTGACCACGTCCCCTGCCGCCCGCACCGCGGCGCGCACGGCATCGGGGCTCTTGTCGATCGAGGTGGACAGTGCGGCCAGGTCTTGACGCAGGATGTTCCCGTCGATCCGGCGCACCGGTTCCACCGCGTCCTGGAATGCCTGAGTCAGGTTGTAGGGCAGGATGACTCGCTCCTGCGGGATCACGGCCGCACCGAGCGGCTTCGTGCCTGCCGGGAGGACAGCGACGTAGTAGCCGCCGACGAAGGTCAGCATCCTGATGTCGAGGGTGGTCTGATCGCCGAGGAACGCCTCGGCGGCGACGGTGAAATCCATCCGGACCCGATCGGGCAGCAGGGTCAGCGCGGTCACCTCGCCGACGGGTATTCCCGCGATGCGGACGTCGTCGCCGGGACGGACCGAGCCCGCCTGGGTCATCTCGGCGGAATAGGTGCGCTCGGGCGAGGTTCCGGTGACGTACACCGCGCCGATCGCGATCAGCAGGAGCACGGCCGCGCACAGTCCCGCGATCCCCCAGCGCAGATCGACGGCCTGTGGGTCACGGGCGGTACGTCGGGAACCGTGCCTGCGCAACGCTATCGGCGACACAGCACGACCCCCTGCCCGGCAATCAGCACTTGCAGTGGTTCCGGCGCCGAGGTAGTGCCGTGAGCGCAGACGAGGTCGGGTCCGGTCTGCGGAACAGCCTGTGCCATCGCCTGGATCAGGCCGGGCAGGCTCTCGAACGCGGCGACCGCGTCGCGCGGGTCCGGGAAGGCCCGCTTCAGCGCGGCATCGAGATCTCTGTCCTGTTCACCGGTGACTCCGAGCACGGTGAGCATGCTCCGCAGGGGTTGCAGCACCACCGGAATCCCGACGGCGAAGTCGACCAGGCCGGGCAGTTTCTCGGTGATGGTGATGAACAGGTTGGTCAGATTCGTCAGCAGCTTCATAGCGTTGCCCGACTTCCCGCCGAGATGATCGGCGACCTGGGCGAGGTTCGCGGCCAATGTCGACAGGACAGCCTGCCGGTCCGACGCGTAGCGGCTCAACGTGTCGATGGCGCCCAGCGCCTGCCCCAAACCCGTACCGTCGCCCTGGATCACGGCGAGAATGCTCGTCGCGAAGCGGTTGAGGTCCTCCGGCGACAGCTGCGCCAGGACCGGCTGGAGCCCCTTGAACAATCGGGTGATGTCGAAATCCGGCACCGTTTCGGCGGTACCGAAGACCGCTCCCGGGTCCCGGCGGCCGCCCGGTCGCGCCGGTTGCCGGATCTCCAGATACCGGAAGCCGGTGAGATTCTGGTAGCGGATCGCGATGGTGGCGTCGGTGTACAGCACCCGGTCCCGCAGCACGGTGAAACGGACGCGGGCCAGCGCACCGTCGAGTTCGACGTCACGCACCTTGCCGACCTGCACGCCATAGAGGCGTACGTCATCGCCGCGGCGCAGCCCGTTCGCGTCGGTGAACATCGCTGTGTAGGTGTCGGTTTCGCCGTCCACGGGCCGCTCGATCACCCGGAGTACGCCGACCAGCACGAGACCCATCAGCGCTGTCGCCACGGCGACCCGGAGCAGCAGCGATCGTGTCGTCATCAGCGACCACCCGCCGTGGGAGGCAGCCCGAGCGTGGCGGCCAGTGGTGCGGCCAGTCCTGGTACCGCGTCGAGTTCGACCGCGGCGCGCAGCACCGGTCCCTGCGGGGTGTCCTGGAAGGCGGTGCCGAGCCGGGCGAGGAGTTCGGCGAGCTGTCGGCCGGAGCGCTCGGGCGTGCTGACCGACCCGGACAGCTGGTCGAGGACGAGTGTCGTCATGGGCAGCAATCCGCCGAAATGCTCCCGGGAGGTGCTGAGCAGCTGGGTCACGGTGGGCAGCAGCTGGTATTGGATGCCGGAGAACATCCGGCCGAATTTCTCGAGGTGCTCGGGTGTACTCAGATACTCGTTGGTGTAGTCGGCGTACAGCAGCGTCAGACCGCCCGTCAGCATCGGTGGGAGGCCGGTGAGTGCCGAGCCGAACTGTTCGAACAGCAGCGACGGTCCCAGCTGCTGGGTTTCGGCGAACGAGCGCGCGGTCGCGCCGATAGCCTGCAGCAGTGGGGTGAACGCGGCCAGGTCGCGGGAGAACGTGGCGAGCAGTTCGGCGAGCTTCGGCGTGAGCACCTCGTCGGTGAGTTGCCCGGTCGCGGTCAGCAGCGCCGAGAGCGTGGCATCGCGTACCCGGTCCGCGGCGCGGTCGGTCAGGTCGACGGTCGATCCGTCGGCCAAGGCGGTGCCGCCTTCGCTGGAATGCAGTTCGACGGCGCTGATGCCGAAGAGATTGCCCGGCGCATAGTCGACGGTCACGGTGTCGGTCAGCCCGAACAGCTGAGACCCGTCCAGTGTCAGGTCGATTCGCTGGGCGCCGTGCCCGGCGAAGTCGATCGCGTCGACCGATCCGACCCGCACACCGTCGAGCCGGACATCGGTCCCCGCTCCGACCCCGGCACCGATCTGGCCGACCAGGAGCGCGACCCGGATCTCGTCGACGGGGCGGCTGTCGGGCGCGACGCGCCAGGCGAGCAGAGCCAGCAGCGCGAGGACGACAGCGCTCGCGCCGAGCAGGCGGGCACGACGTGGCCCGACTTCTGTTCCGGGCAGGGCATAGGCAGGCATGGCATCACCCGGTGAACGTGACGGGAGACTGGAATCCCCACAGGACGATGGTGGCGACCATGTCGAGGGCGATGATCGACACCAGGCTGGCGCGAATGGCCCGCCCAGAGCCGATCCCGACGCCCTCGGGTCCGCCGGTGGCGAAATAGCCCTGGTAACAGTGGATCAGCACGACGGCCACCGCGAACACCATCACCTTCACGGTCGCGGCGAACACGTCCCAGCCCACCACGAACTGATCGAAGTAGTGGTCGTAGGTCCCCGTCGGCGTGCCGTGGATCGTGGTGACGATCAGCGCGCACGAGGCGTAGCTCAGAATCAGGGCGACGACGAATGCCGGTGCGACGGCGATGATTCCGGCGATCACCCGGGTCGTCACGACGAACGGCACCGACCGGATGCCGAGGGATTCGAGTGCGTCGATCTCCTCGGAGATGCGCATGGACCCGATCTCGGCGGTCATCCGGCACCCGGCCTGTGCCGCGAATCCGATCCCGGCCGCGATCGGCGCGAGCTCCCGCGTCACGCCGAAGGCGGAGATCAGTCCGCTGAGCTGACCGAGCGACAGGAGGTTCAGCGCGCTGAAGGCCTCGATGCCGATGGAGGCGCCCATGGCGGCGCCGAGCAACAGCATCAGCGGCACCACACCGCCGCCGATGATCACCGAGCCGCGGCCCCAGGTCATGTCCGTCACCATCGTGAGCGTCTGACGGCGGTAACGCATCAGCGTGTACGGCACCGATGACAAGACCTGCCAACCGAATCCGAGCACGAACCCGATGGATTCGATCGGGCCGAGCGGCCGGATCCGGGCACGCCGCAGCCGACCGACCCAGCGCAGGCCGACGGGAAAGTAGGGAGCCGCGGTCATCACGCCATCCGCACCGGGAAGAACAGGGTGACCACCTGCGTGATCACGGTGTTGAGGACGACGGCCGCGGCGATGGACATCACGACGGCGGCATTGACACCGTCGGCGACACCGCGCGGCCCACCGGTGGCCTCCAGCCCCCGCTGACAGGCGATGACCACGACCAGGAAACCGAAGATCAGCGCTTTGATCAGCGAGACCCACAGGTCGACCGGCGTGGTGAAGGACCCGAACGATTGCCAGTAACTGCCCGGCGTGACGTTCAGTGCCGAGACCGCGACCACGAAACCGGAAGCGACGCCGATGAAGATGATCAGGATATTGAGCAGCGGGGCGACGAGCATCATCGCCGCGATGCGCGGCACGACCAGGCGTTGCACCGGGTCGACCCCCATCACCCGGAGCGCGTCGACCTCCTCCCGGATGGTCCGCGCGCCCAGATCGGCCGCGATGGCGGCGGCGCCCGCGCCGCCGAGCAGCATCGCGGTGGCCATCGGCGCACCCTGTTTGATGACACCGAGCCCGCCCGCCGCGCCGATCATCGAATCGGCGCCGAGTTCGGACACGATATTGCCGACCTGCGCGGAAACGATGACACCGAACGGAATGGCCATCAAAATACTCGGCACCGCCGTGACCCTGATCAGAAACCATGCCTGCGCGAGTGTTTCGTGGACCTGGAAACGCCACCGCATCGCATCCGCGGTACCGATGTAAACGGCGCCGGCGCCGATTCGCAGCGCACGGCCGAGAGTGGCCACGCTGGAAAGGACGGTGACGGAGAAATTCCGCCGGACAATCTGCGCGGCACTGCCCTGTTCCGGCTCCGGCACATCCAGGCCACCGAATCCCGCCGCACCACCGCCGGCCGGTGCGACTTCGCCGTCTACGCGTGCCATGCCGGTGACCGTACCATATGATCTAGACCACATTCTAGACACCATTCCAGATTGCTGACCAACTCCCGGACCGGACGTCGTCGGCCAACCCCGGCCTCGTCCAGTAAGCGTGAATATGTTCAGTACCAGCACTTTTCACGGCGCTCGACGATCCGCCCCCGACCCGCCCTCTCGAGTCGGCCCTCCCCGAAACCGTTGTGTCGTGCGCATGTCGGTGGTACCGTCCAGACACATGTCCAGCTACGTGTCTCCCTCGGGTCCGATCAGTCCCGATGTTGTCGGGGACGTCCGATCGGAACCGGGGTGTTCGCGATGACCAGCGCCGCTGTGGAGCCCGTGCATTTCGACCCGTACGACTATCGATTCCACGAGGATCCGTATCCGACTTACCACCGGCTGCGCACCGAGGCGCCGCTTTACCACAATCCGGATCTCGATTTCTGGGCGCTCTCCCGCCATTCCGATGTGATCGCGGCTTTTCGGGACAGCAATCGGCTCTCCAGCGCCAATGGTGTTTCCCTTGACCCGGCGGCGTGGGGACCGCACGCGCATCGGGTGATGTCGTTTCTGGCAATGGACGATCCACGGCATATGCGCATGCGCAGGCTCGTCTACAAGGGATTCACGCCGAGACGCGTGGCCGAGATGGAGGACCGGATCCGGCAGATCACGCTGGAGCATCTCGAGCCCGCCCTCGCGCGTGGCAGTTTCGACTGGATCGACGAGGTCGCGGGCAAGCTGCCGATGGACGTCATCTCCGAGCTCATGGGCGTCCCCGAGTCGGATCGCGGCGAGATCCGCAGGCTGGCTGACCTGGTGGTGCACCGCGAAGAGGGCGTTCTCGACGTGCCCGCCGACGCGATCGACGCCTCGATCCGCCTGTTCGGTTACTACGCCGACATGGTCGCCCGGCGCCGGGCGCAGCCCCGGGACGACCTCACCTCGGCGTTGCTCGAGGCCGAGATCGACGACGACACCCTCACCGACGACGAGATCATCGGTTTCATGTTCCTGATGGTCGTCGCCGGAAACGAGACCACCACCAAGCTTCTCGGCAATGCCCTGTACTGGGCGGCCGCCGACCCCGCGGAATACGCCAAGGTCGCCGCCGACCCCGAGCTGGTCGCCGACTGGGTCGAGGAGACGCTGCGCTATGACACCTCGAGCCAGATCGTCGCCCGCACCGCGGCGGTCGCGCTCGACTACCACGGTGGGACGATCCCGGCCGGGGCGAAGGTGCTGTTGCTGATCGGCTCGGCCAACCGGGATCCGGCGGCGTTCACCGACGGCGACAGCTACCGGATCGATCGCAACGACGGTGGCACGCTCGCGAGTTTCGGTGCGGGCGTGCACTTCTGCCTCGGCGCGCACCTGGCCCGCCTCGAGGCGAGCGTCGTGCTCGGCGAATTCGCCGACCGGGTCGCGAGTTTCGCCGTCGACCCCGGCGGGATCGTGCGCGTGCATTCGACCAATGTCCGTGGTTTCGCCAAACTCCCCATCACAGTAGAGGTCCGCTAGTGCCCCGATTCGAACCGAACCCCGAACGCAGGCCCGCGCTGGTAGCGGGCGCGTCCTCCGGCATCGGCGCCGCCACGGCGGTGGCCCTGGCCGAACTCGGCCATCCGGTGGCGCTGGGCGCGCGCCGGGTGCAGCGGTGCGAAGACCTCGCCGCCAAGATCCGCGCGGGTGGCGGCGCGGCCTTCGCCCACCATCTCGACGTCACCGACGCGGCGTCCGTCGACGCCTTCGTGACCGCCGCCGAAGAGGCGCTCGGTGCCACCGAGATCCTCGTATCCGGCGCGGGCGACATCGAATTCGCGCTCGTCGGCGAGATGGATCCGGAACGATTCCTGCACCAGGTGCAGGTCCATCTGGTCGGCGCGCAGCGGCTGATCCACCGGGTCCTGCCCGGGATGACGGCGCGCAGGCGCGGTGATCTCGTGGTGATCAGCTCCGACTGCGCCGACAACCCGCGCCCGCGCAGCGGCGCCTACAGCGCGGCGAAGAACGGTCTGGAAGCCATGGTCGGGCAGTTGCGGATGGAGCTCGAGGGCTCGGGGATCCGGGCCTCGCTGGTGCGCCCCGGCCCGACCCTGACCGGCATGGGGATGGACTCGACACCCGAGGTCGTCGGGCCGCTGCTGCAGGACTGGAAGGACTGGGGTTTCGCCCGCCACCCGTACATGCTGCGCCCTGAGCATCTGGCCGACGCGGTCGCGACCGTGGTCTCGGTGCCGCGTGGCGCGCACATGGTGCTCGTCGAAGTGCAGCCAGAGGCGCCGTTGCGTCCGCTGCCGACGGAGGAAGGGAGCTCGTCATGAGAATCGTGGTCGACGCGGACCTGTGCCAGGGGCACGGGGTGTGCCAGGACGAGGCGCCCGCGGTCTTCACGGTGCCCAAGCGCGGCACGGTCCAGATCACCGATCCCAGCCCGGGCCCGGCCGAACGCGATGCCGTCACGGCCGCGATCCGCTGGTGTCCCACGCAAGCTCTGTCGATCGCCGACGGTGGCGATGCCGACTCCACATCGAAAGGCACAGACTGATGGCAGGTTTCGAGCGGGCCGAACTCGACGAGATGGTTCGGCGCTGGGTGGTGGAGAACCAGCGATGTGAGGAGAAGGGCGACTGGAAGCCCCTCGCCGAGATGTACACGGCGGACGCGACCTACGGGTGGAACTACGGCCCCAAGCAGGAGTTCATGGCGGTCGGGCGCGAGGAGATCCGTGATCTCGCGCTCGGCCAGGAGATGGCGGGCCTCGAGGGCTGGACCTATCCGTACCAGGAGTTCGTCGTCGACGATCGCAGCGGGACCGTCATCGGGTTCTGGAAGCAGGTCAACGAGGGCCAACGTCCTGACGGCCGCCACTACTCCCCCGCGGGCATCGGCGGTAGCTGGTTCCGCTACGGCGGCGACTTCCAATGGTCGTGGCAGCGCGACTTCTTCGATTTCGGCAATGTCTCCGCACTTTTCCTCGACATGATCACCGACCAGGCGCTGTCTCCCGGCATGCAGAAGCGCATCGAGCGCTCGGTGTCGGGTGATCCGCTCCCCGGTTGGTACCGCGTCGGCGAATCGCCCGCGTCTCTGTGGTGACATCGGTGAGCGGGTACGCCGATCTGTCCCGGGACCAGCTGGCGGCGCTGGTCCCGGAGTTGCTGCTGAGCGGTCACCTCATCGACCGATCCGGCATGGCGCACACCATCGCCGCCTTCGGCCGGGAGGGGATGACCGCGGTCGCCATCGAGGAATGGCAGCTGGCCAGTCCCGTCTACACGCGCCGGATGCGGCGCGCACTCGGCATCACCGGGGACGGCGTCGAGACGATCTTCAAAGGGCTGCAACTCGATATCGGTGCGCCCCCGCAGTTCATGGACTTCCGCTTCCGGGTCGACGACCACGACCACGGCGAGTTCTGGCTCGACCACTGTGGTGCGCTGGCCGATGTCGAGCCGATGGGCGAGGACTTCGTGGTGGCGATGTGTCACGACATCGAAGACCCCACCTTCGACGCGACGGCACTGGCCACCAACCCGCACGCCCAGGTGCGGCCCGTGCACCGGCCCCCTCGCAAGCCCGCCGACCGCACGCCCGTGTGTGCGTGGACGGTCGTCATCGACCCCGGTCACGTCCCGCCCGCCGTCCCCCGCAATGCCGCGATCCTGGCGAATTCCGTTGCGGCGAACCTGGAACTGGCCGAGATCGACCCGGCCGACGAAGGGCTGGCCGACTACACCGGCCCGCTGCTGAGCGATCTGCGCTTCACCGATTTCTCGCAGTCCGCGCTGCGACGGATGGCCGATGAGATCTGCCTGCAGCAGCATCTGCTGACCCTCGGCTTCCTGGTCGCGATCCGGGAACGCGCCGATGCCGCGACCGCCCTCGGCATCGGGCGCAAGCAGTTCGCCGGGATCGCCGGACTCACCTCGGAACGGATCAGGCGCTGCCTGGCGCTCGGAGACGGTCCGGCTGCGCTCGCCACGGTCCTGCGCGTCCACCCCGCGCTGAACCCGGTGCGCTACACGGGAATCGACATCTCGGTCGCGTGCTCGGGTGTGCGCCTGCGCTTTCCGCGGGTGAGCGGCGCCCTGGACGACGGCGCATGGCCCGCCCTGCTGACACCCGACGACCTGCGCCCGCTGAACGCACTGGTCCGCGGGGTGAACCCCCGCTTCGTCGCCCGGGCGAGCGCGGCGGACGAGCACGGCTGGACCGTCGCGATCGACCTGGCCGACGAACCCTTCCGCGAAGCGTCCGAGGTGGCCGTGACCCGGTTCAGTACCGGCGCCGGCTTCGCCTTCACCGATCGCGGGAAGCCCTTGCCGCTCACCGTCGTGTGAGCGGTCGCCGAGAGATGGACTGACATGGCCAACAACTTCGCCGACCTGTTCGAGCACTCCGTCGACGCCATGCCCGACCGGGTGGCGCTGATCCAGGGCGATCGCCGAACGACCTACCGCGAGCTCGACATCCGGGCCAACCGGCTGGCCGACCAGCTCGCCGAGACCGGTGTCCGGCGCGGCACCCACGTCGGCTTCCAGATGCACAACAGCATCGAGACCATGGAGACGTTGATCGCCTGCTTCAAATTGGCCGCAGTCCCGATCAATATCAACTACCGGTACGGGCCGGCCGAACTGGCCTACGTCTACGACAATGCCGACCTCGACGTGCTGGTGTATCACGCCACCTACGCCGATGCCGTCGGCGCGGCGCTCGCACTCACCCCGACGGTGCGGCGGTCGATCTGCGTCGACGACGATCTCGGCGGCACGCCCGCCTCCGACGCGATCCCGTACGAGTCGTTGCCTGCCGCAGGCAAGCCGTTCCGGCCCGCGGTCCAGCGCACCGGCGACGACCTGTTCATGATGTACACCGGCGGCACCACCGGCATGCCCAAGGGCGTCATGTGGCGCCAAGAGGATATGTGGCGGGTCCTGGGCGGCGGTGTCGACTTCTACTCCGGGGAACCGGTGCGCGACGAATTCCAGCAGTCCGAGACCGGTGCGCAGGCGGTGCCGAGTATCTGGTTCGTGTTGCCGCCGCTGATCCACGCGGCGGCGATGATGCCCACCTTCACCGCACTGTGGTCGGGCAACGCGGTGATGTTCGAGCCGCGTTTCGACCCGGCCCTGGTGTGGCGTGCCGTCGCCGCCCAGCAGCCGCACGTCATGGTGATCACCGGCGACGCCATGGCCCGACCGCTCATCGACGCCTTCGACGCCGAACCGGTGGATGCCTCCTCGCTGCTGGTCATCGCCTCCGGCGCGGCGCTGCTGTCACAACCGGTGAAGAACGCGCTGCTGGAGAAGTTTCCGTCGACGATGGTCTCGGACTCGATCGGGTCCTCCGAAACCGGTTTCGGCGGTATCGGTTTCGCGCAGAAAGACGACAATCCCGCCCGGGGACCCCGGGTCCAGACCGGTCGCGGCGCGGTCGTCGTCGATGCGGACGGGCGGGTCGTCGCGCCCGGCGAGGAAGGCTGGCTGGCCAAGACCGGCGCGGTTCCCCTCGGCTACTACAAGGACCCGGAACGCACGGCGCGGCTGTTCAAGACGGTGGACGGTGCGCGCATCGTGGTGACCGACGACCGGGCCCGCGCGGAGTCGGACGGCTCGATCACGCTGATCGGCCGGGGCAACATGGTGATCAACACCGGCGGCGAGAAGGTGTTCCCCGAGGAGGTCGAGGCGGTCGTGAAATCTCACGACGCTGTCTACGACGCGGTGGTCGTCGGGGTTCCGCACGAGCGGTGGGGTCAGCAGGTCGCCGCCGTGATCTGCGCGGGTCCGGGCCGGTCGGTCGACTTCGACGTACTCCGTGCGCATGTCCGCGATCATCTCGCGGGGTACAAGGTGCCCAAACGGATCTGGGTGGTCGACAGCATCTCGCGCTCGCCCAGCGGCAAGCCGGACTACCGCTGGGCCAAGGACTACGTCGCCGGGCGCGCCGCCGATCACGCGGCCGATTGACCCACTGCGCCCGATAGCCACAGCAGGACGAACATCCCGATCGGAGTGAAACTGCGTAAGTCCAGACTGTCAGACTGATCGTCTATCAATCTTGATGCGGTGCCGAGTCTTTCGATTAGAATGGGTGCTGGGTGAGATCCTCGGTCACCCGGTGCCGATTCTCGGGCACCAGCGTGAGTCATGCCAACAGTTCTGAAGTCATGCAGGGGGTCAACCATGTCGACAGCTGTCGATTTCGCCGCCCGTCTCATCGATCCCGCCGCGATCGTGGCAGCGGGGCACTCGGCGGTCCTCGCCTATGTCGCACCGAGCAGGCCGGGTGCGAATTTCGGCGCCAAACCGATCACCGCCGAGTACGCACGCGCACTCGCCGCGGCGGGCCTGGACGTCGTATCCATCTGGCAGTACGGCAAACCCGGCAATGCCACCCCCTCGGACTGGACGACGGGATTCGACGGCGGCAGGCGGATGGCCGAGCAGGCGCTGGCCACCCATCTGAGCGTCGGCGGGCCGCGGCAGGCGCCGATCTTCTTCGCCGTCGACGAGGACATCTCGCTCGCGCAGTGGAACCAGACGGCCGTCGAGTTCTTCCGCGGCGTCAACGCGGTGCTCGGCACGGAATGGACCGGCATCTACGGGCATTCGCGGGTGTGCGCGTGGGCGATCGAGGACAATGTGGTCGGCCGTCGCGGCGAATTCAGCTGGGTGTGGCAGACCCGCGCCTGGTCGGGGGCCGAGCGCGAGCCCAGAGCCGTGCTGTACCAGCGGATCATCGACACCCCGAGCAATCCCGGCCCGATCATCGACGGCACCCACGTCGACGTCGACGACATCCTGGCGCCCGACTTCGGGCAGTGGAACCTGGATCGCTCGGTGCCGGTGCCGCAGTTCACCGAGATCGACCGGCTCGGGCCGTCGCACTCTCCGCGCGACGGGGCGCGGATCACCAACTTCCTCCTGCACACCCAGGAGGGAAACGGCACCGCCGAATCGCTGGCGGCCTACCTCAACAACCCCGCCAACGGCGTCTCCTACCACTACACCCTGCGGGACGCGATCGTGGTGCGGGTCGTGCCGGAGGAGCTGGCTTCCTGGTCGGTGCTGTCGGCCAATCCGTTCACGGTGAACCTGTGTTTCGCGGGCAGCCGGGTCGCGTGGTCGCGGGCGAACTGGCTGTCCATCGACGACGACCTGCGGATCGCGGCCTACCTCGCCGTCCGCAGTGCACACCGGCACGGCTATTCGACGGCGGTCATCGCCCCGGACTACCACGTGGGCGACGGCATCGCCGATCACCAGTACGTGACCCGAGCCCTCGGCATCGGCACGCACACCGACGTGGGCCCGAACTTTCCCTGGGACGTTTTCGCGGGCTATGTCGCCGCCTTCGCCGGCACGGCACCGAACGCCATCGATGACAGGGCGGCGGCATCGCCCTGGCTCGGCACCCGGCGCACCGACGGCGAACTCGCCACTCCCGACGGCCTCGGCCGCTTCGCCGAGTTCGAGCACGGGTACGTCTACTGGCACCCGGCCACCGACGCCCACGCGATCCCGGCGGCGATCATGACAAAGTACGCCGAACTGGGTTGGGAGGCAGGACCACTGGGCTACCCGATCGCCGAGCACGCCGAACTGCCCGACCCGCGCGGCACCGGTCCCGGTCTCGCGCAGACCTTCCAGGGCGGCACCGTCTACCGCCGCGCCGGGCACCCCGCGTATCGCGTCCACGGTGCGATCGGCGCACGATGGTCGGCGGCCGGATCCGAGAACGGCGAGCTCGGCTGGCCCGCCTCGGACGAGATCACCCACGACGACGGCGTCTACCAGGAGTTCGAGTCCGGCCGGATCTACTGGGTGCCGGGACAGATTGTCGCGCTGCGCAATTCGGGCGACCCCGACACACCGCTCGAGCGTCCCGCGTGAGCGGACGAGCGACCGTGTGGCCGCACTGACTACGCTGGCGGCGTGCCGCGCGCGGACGTGGCACGCCGACCCGTGAGGAGAACCGCGCCATGTGGCCGACCGACTGGCCGTCGTCAGCTCGCACGATCGCTACCGCCGTCGAGGCCGCGGTCGCCGCGGCGCACGCGGCCGACGAACCCGCGTTCACCGAGACGGTGGCGGACCTCGCCGAGCTCCCCGCCGACCAGGTGAGCTCGGTGCTGGCGGCGATCGTGCGGGAACTGCTGGAGATCGCGCATCCCGACGGGCTCACCGGCGACGACGTGCGGGCCGTGCTGGAGGCGGTGGTGCGCCAGTCGGCGACGTGGTTCGCCCGCATCGACGCCACCGCGATCGTCGGCGCGCTCACCGGCGCACTCGGGGTCCACGAGGCGAACGAACCCGACCATCCCGCGGTGAACCCGCAGCCCGCCGCGGTGCTGCTCATCGCCTATCTGGCCGGGCTCGCGCGAGTACCAGCACAGGACAGCATTCGGCGGGCCATCGACGAGATCGCCAGGGCCGAAACGGTCGAAATGCCCTGAGCGACCGAATCCGGTCGTAGTGTCCCCACGACCCCCCGGCGTACGATCGGCACACAACACTGACGCGGATACTTCCAGCACGAGGTGATGTCGCATGGTGGACACCGAAGTCCTCATCGTCGGCGCCGGTCCGGTGGGATCGGCAGCGGCCGTCGAACTGGTTCGGCGCGGGGTGCGCTGCCGGATCGTCGACGCGCTGGCCAGTCCACCGCGGTATGCGAAAGCGGTCGGAATCCAGCCACGCACGCTGGAACTCTTCGAGGCGATGGGTGTCCTGCGGGAGATCCTCGACGCCTCGATTCAGCTGCGCGGTCAGCTCGTCTACGTCAACGGGGTCGAAGCGGACCGGCTGGAGCTGAGCTTGCCGCCCGACGTGCCGTTCGGGTTCATCGGCCTCCCCCAGTACGAGACCGAACGGATTCTGTGGCAGCGCCTGGCGTCGATGGGGACGCGTATCGAGCGTGGCGTCGCGCTCACCGGGTTCACCCAGGATGACGACGGCGTCGAGGCCACACTCCGCGGACCCGACGGCGAGCACACTGTCAGAGCGCGCTATCTGGTGGGCTGCGACGGCGCGCACAGCACCGTCCGCAAGACACTCGGCCTGAGCTTCGAAGGCGCGGCATTCACCGAGCAGTACATGCTCGGCGATGTGGAACTGGACTGGTCGCAACCGCGTGGCTACGGCGTGCGGGCGATGCACCGGACCGACGGCGTCACCGATGACGTGCTGGTCTGCATCCCGCTGCCGGGCCACCACCGCTACCGCGTGTCGATGCGCGTGCCGCCGGAGCTCGAGATCACCGACGGCGACAAGACGGCGCACGGCATCAGCAGCGGGCCCGCGCCCGAGCTCTCCCACATCCAGGCGGTCCTGGACCGGCTGGCACCCGAACCGACGACGGCGTCGCGGATGCGCTGGTCGTCGGTGTTCCGGATCAGCCACCGCATCGTCGACTCCTATTCGCGGGGGCGGGTTTTCGTCGCGGGCGACGCGGCCCATATTCATCCGCCCACGGGCGCCCAGGGCATGAACACCGGCATCCAGGACGCGCACAACCTCGCCTGGAAACTCGCCCTCGCGGTCGCGGGTGTGGCCGCGCCGGACCTGCTGGCGAGCTATGACGCGGAACGCAGGCCCGTCGGGGAGGAAGTCGTCGGCCGCACCGTGCGCCATGCCAGGGAGGGCATCGGTGCCGGGGAGTCGGACCCCGACGTGGTTCTGCGCCGGGAGGCCCAACTGTTGATCGACTATCGCGACAGTCCCGTCGTGGCCGAATCCGCGGCCGCCGCGCCGGAACCGTCGGCGGGCAGCCGCGCACCGGACGCGGCCGGACTGACCCGGGCGGCGGTGACCGACTCCTTCCGGCTGTTCACCCTGCTCACCGGCCCGGACCACACCGTCCTCGCCTATGTGGACGGAACCTGCGACGCCGCCGCGATCGACACCATCGAAGCCTGGGTCGAGCACATCCGGGCAGTGACCGGGGGCAGGCTGGATACCTACCTGATCGCCGCGCCCGACGCCGTCATCGCGCAGACCACGCTGCCGATCATCCGTGACCGTGACGGCGACTTCGCCCGTCGGTATCACGCGGGACCGGGCGCCGTCTATATCGTTCGCCCCGACGGCTACCTGGGATACGCCGCCTGCCCTGTCTCCTCGGACGATGTCACCCACCACCTCGCCACGATCTTCGCCCCGCTGAAAACGACCTGACCGGCCCCGCTCGAAGCCCTACGGGGCGCCGGTTTCGCCTCGGCCGCTGCGGGTAGGCGCGCAGGAAGGAGGGGGTTCGCTGACGACCTGAGGAGTAGGCATGCGTGTCGTGATTGTCGGAGCCACCGGAAATATCGGAACCAGCGTCATCGAAGCGCTGGCAGGGGAAGCACAGGTCGACGAGATCGTCGGCATCGCCCGCCGGATGCCCGCCGAGGAGCGGCCGGGCGTGCGGTGGGAGCGCGCCGACGTGCGCACCGACGACCTGGAGTCGTTGTTCCACGGCGCGGACGTGGTGGTGCACCTGGCCTGGCTGTTCCAGCCGTCCCATCAACCGCTCACTACCTGGCGCGCCAATGTCGGCGGAACCGAACGGGTATTGCGTGCCGTCGCCGCGGCGCAGGTTCCCGCACTCGTCTATGCCTCGTCGGTGGGCGCGTACTCACCCTGCGACGACCAGCGCCGGGTGCCGGAGAGCTGGCCGACCGACGGCTGGCCTGCCGCCGGATACATGCGCGAAAAGGCTTATGCCGAACGGCTTCTCGACCGATTCGAAGCCGAATATCCCGACCGCCGGGTCGTGCGGATGCGACCGGCGTTCAGTTTCCGGCGGGAGGCCGCGAGTGAACAGCGGCGACTGTTCCTCGGCCCGTTGCTGCCGAACAGGCTCGTCCGGCCCGGCATCGTGCCGATCCTGCTGGTCCCCCGCGGGCTGAGGTTCCAGGCCGTGCACAGCCGCGATGTCGGGAAGGCTTACGCGCTCGCCGTCACCACCCAGGCGCGGGGCCCGTTCAATCTGGCGGCCGAGCCGGTGGTGGACCGGGCCGCGCTGGGCGCCGCTCTCGAAGCCCGCACTGTGGAGGTCCCGCCGATGCTGGTGCGCACCGCGCTGGCGACGGGATGGCACGCACGCCTGGTTCCGGCTTCACCGGACCTGTTCGACGCGATGCTGCATCTGCCCCTGATGGACACGAGCCGGGCACGGGCCGAACTCGGGTGGCAACCTCATTTCAGTTCCGCGGAGGCGATCCACCACATGCTGGGCGGTCTGCGCAGCGGTGCGGGCAGCGCTACGCCGCCGCTCGATCCGCACGCGAGCGGACCGCTGCGCATCCACGAATTCGCCACGGGAATGGGGAGCCGGGAAGACACCGCTCTGCGGGTCTGAGGTGTCCCGCGGCGGCTATGGCGTCGTGCTCGGGTTCCGGCCGACCGCCAGGTCGGTGAGGCGGGTGAGGGATTCGCGGTTGCGCGGCACGAGCAGAACCGCCTGGGCCGCGTGCGGGATCAACCGGCTGGGCCCGCGTACCGCGCGTTCGCTCATCGTGATCTCGCACGACTCCGGGCCGGTCGCGCGCAGTTCCAGCCGGACGACGGCGGCGCCGACCGGCCAGAGCCGGGCTTCCAGTTCCAGCGTGTACGGCGGGTCGACGGATCGGACCGAGGTCGTGTCCTCGATGGTCAACGGCCACGGGCCGACACTGTGATGGATCCGCGCGCCCACCGCGGGCCATGCGTCGTCGACCTCGCGGATGTGGGAAGCGCCGACCACCCAGCTCGAATACAACCATCCGTCGGCGAGCACCGCGAACACGTCGTTCACCGGGGCTTGCGCCCTGTGCGTCACCTCGACCATGCTGCCTCCGATTCTCGGGACGTCATGTCCTGGGTCTTCTCACGCACTGTCGACCAGTTCGTTGTGGCCGGCCATGCGGGCACAGCTGGCGCAGCAGTACACGGTGCCGGTCGCTTCGACGCCGTGGCCGAGGATCCGGCAGCTGCAGTGCGCGCAGCTCGGTGCGAGTTTCGATGCGGCGCATTCGATGCTGTCGAAGGTCCAGCTGTCGCCATTACGGCTGACGGTGAAGGACCGGGCGTAGTCGTTGCCGCAGGTTTCGCAGATGGCCATGGGTGATTACCTCTCTCGAATCGTTGTCAGCGTTGACGGACGAGCGCGGCTACGCCGTCTTCCGACGGCAGGCCACCGGATACCGTGGTCACTTCGGCGCCCATCAGGAGCGCGGCGACGGGAAGAGCTTCATCGGCTCGGCAGGTCTGGTGTGGTGCCGTGCCCGCGGTCCAGCTCGCCGGTCCGTCCGGGCCCGCGACCACCTGCGCGCGGTCGGCGCCGACCAGGACGGTGCGGTCGCCGAGCCGGTCCGGGTCGATCAGCAGGCGATCGACATTGGCCATCCGCAGCGCCTCGGCGGTCGCGCCGAGTCCGGCGACAGCCAGGCCGCCGGCACGGCCGAATTCGGCGGCGAAGGTGTCGAGCACCTCCTGCTGCACCGCGTGCTGACGCAGCAGCGGTATCAGGTACGGCAGCGCCGAGACCCGGACGACTTCCCGCGCGGGTGGCTCGGGCAGGTACTCGTCGACGTGGACGGTGTTCTCGTCCAGGATCAGCAGCCTGCCCGCCCGGCCGCGCCCCGGCGGGCTGTCGGTGATCGCGGAGTCGAACAGGTCGAGCATGCCCTGGCCCGCGCCCGCGGTCACCAGCCGTTCCCGGGCGGATCGGCAGCGCAGGGCCAACGACTGTGCGGAGTCCTCGGTGTCGGGTGACGCGTCCATGTATACGACGGCGAACGGCCCGCGCCGCTCCGCTATCTCCAGCAGGTTCATGTCAGTCACACCGCGCGCGTACCCGATCACGGGAACCCGAATCGAGGTGTCGCCGATTTCGGCACACCGAGTTCTGGTGGGGCCGGGTACTCCGACGGTGGCAGAGCAGCCGGGTCCGCGCGCGCGGACGGAGCATCGGCCGTGGCATCGGCCAGGTCCGTGTACAGCGGCAACCACTCGGTGAGGCCGGCGACGGCGACGATGCGGTCGATCGTCGAGGGCACCGGGTTGACCACGCTCATCAGCGCGCCGCCGTGGCGGTAGGCCTTGGCGCAGGCTGCCATGTCGAAAATGGCACGGCACGACATGAACGTCACGTCGCTGATGTCGACCACCAGGTGCCCGTGCTCCCCCGCGATCCGCACGGCATCGTCGAGGATGTCCCGCCACCGGGCCGCGGTACAGGCATCGATCTCCCCGTACACCTGCACGACGGTGGCCCCGCCGCCGAGGACGGTCTCGGCACGCAGGCGTGCCGAGAGGTCGACGGGCTGGTCATCGCCCCGGCTGGAATTGGTGTCCACGAGTACCCATTCCTCGGCACCGGCAAGCTCGCACGGCCCCACCGGTCCTGGCTGCTCGAGATCGGCTGGTTTTTCCCATTCCAGCACGCCGGATCGGCGCTGTCATCGGTTGTAATCCACCTGATGCGGAGCACCGGAATCGCGAGATCCGATGAGTTTCGGCGTTCGGAACCGTCATCACCACCATGAGGACGACCACATCGAAGGACGGCACGGAACTCGCCTACGACGTTTCCGGCGACGGTCCAGCGCTGATCTACATCACCGGCGCGACCTGCTTCCGTAAGTTCCGGCCCATCGCCGCCGATGCCGCGGTGTTCGCCACGGAGTTCACCGTCTACAGCTTCGACCGCCGCGGCCGCGGCGACAGCGGGAACACGATGCCGTATGCGATGGAACGGGAGGTCGACGACATCGAGGCGCTTGTCGATGCCGCCGGTGGCACCGCGATTCTCTACGGTCATTCCTCGGGCGCCGTTTTGGCTCTCGAAGCCGCGGCACGCATGCCGCACAAGATCGCCTCGGTGGCGATCTACGACGCGTCCTACGTGCACGACGAGGCCGAACGGGTTTCCTACGCCCGGTTGGCCGAGGAGGTGGGTGCCCTTCTCACAGCTCACGAGAACGCCCGGGCGCTGAAGGTCTTCCTCCGGGGAATCGGCATGCCGCGCGCGTTCGTCGCGCTGTTGCCGCTGTTCCCCGGCTGGAAGACCATGAAGGCCCTCGCTCCGACCTTGATGTACGACATCGGCCTGACCGAGGTTCTGCCACCGGCGGAACGGTTCACGAGCATCGACCTGCCTGTGCTTGTCGCGGTCGGCGAAAAGAGCCCGCCCGGCCTGCACCAGGTGGCCGGTCAGCTGGCCGAAGCCATCCCCCACGCGACCCATCGCATGCTGGCCGGACAGAACCATATGGTCGGCGCGAAGGCGTTGCTTCCGGTTCTGCGAGAAGCGGCGGTGCACGCCTGACCGGCAGTCCCGCTAGGGCGCGTCGCCGTAGATGACGAGCCAGATCGCGCGGCCGAGCGCCTCGGCCAATTCCTCGTCGCCGATACCGGTTTCGGCGGCGAACGCGACGGAAATCGTACGCTCGACCATCGAGGTGAGCACCAGTGCGGTGGCCCGCGGATCGAGCTGCTGCCCGACGCGGCCCGCCGTCCGCTCGGCCTCGAGCCGCGCGCGCACCAGTTCGGCGAAAGTCGTCACGCGTGAGCGCCAGTAGGCGCCGACTTCCCGGTCGTAGGAGGCGACTTCGCTCAGGGCGAGCAGCAGATAGCGGTGGTCGCGGAAACCGCCGATCATCGCCCGCATCGCTTGCACGACACCGGCCTGCTGATCGGTGTGCTCGGCGCTCCACCACAGTTCCGCCGCCGCGAACAGATCGGTGGTCGCCAGCTCCGCCATCCGGATCAGCAGCCGGCTCTTGTCCGGAAAGTAGCGGTAGAAAGTGGATCTGGCCGCGCCGGAGGCGGCGGCGATCTTCTGCACGGCGATCTCGGTGAACGGCGTGCCGTCGGCGAGCAGGTCTTCGACCGCGATCAGGACACGGCGCTCGAATTCGGCGCGCCGGTCGTCGGCGGGTTTGCGCGCTGATCGCGGGACCCGGGTCAGCGAGGGCATCGGCGGACCGTTACCGGTGTCGAGGCTGGTGCGCTGGCATTGACCATGCGCCCATTGTGCCCGTCGCGCGCCGGAGCAGTTCGGCGGCCGGGGGCGGGCACCGGCAATCCTGTTGCGCGGGTTCGCTATTGACACCTTCGCTCAGATCACCTCATCATCAATCGGACACACTGTCCGAGACTTGTTGACCGAGGCGGTTCTCATGGTCGATTCCCCTGCCACAGCGGTCGAACGGGCTGATGTCGTCGTGGTCGGCGCGCGCTGCGCGGGGTCGGCGACGGCGGCGACGCTGGCAGGGGCGGGTCGCGATGTGGTCGTCCTCGACGCCGCCGCCTTTCCGTCGGACACGCTGTCGACCCATCTGCTCTGGCCCGCCGGTCTGGCCGAACTGCAACGCCTCGACGCGCTGGCCGCCGTCGAAGCCCTCGGTGCGCCACGGCTGACGAGGGCCTTCGCGCAGGGTGCGGGCTTCGGTGTCGGTTCCGCGTTTCCCGCGGTCGACGGGATCGACTACGCGATGTGCGTGCGCCGTACCGGACTCGACGCGGCACTGGTGCGTATTGCGGTGGCCGCCGGCGCCGAGATTCGGCCGCGCTGCCGGGTCACCTCGGTGGTGTGGGACGGAAACCGTTGTGCCGGTGTGCGTTATCTCGACAGCGCGGGCCGGGTCGTGGAGATCCGCGCGGCGCTCGTCGTCGGGGCGGACGGTCGGCGCAGCACCATCGCGCGGGCGGTGGGCGCCGAGCAGCCGTTCCTGACCGTGCCCAGTGGGCGCGACTGCTACTTCGCCTACTGGCGTGACACCGCCGACGCTGCGCGCCACATCGCTGCTCAGTGGCGCGAGGGATCCGACCTCGGCACGGCCTTCCCGTGCGACGACGGACTGGTGCTCAGTCTGGTGCAGCCACCCGCTGTCGCCGGCGGCGCACGCGGCCCCGGTGAAGCGGAACGCCGCTATGTCGAAGCCCTGGCGCGGATTCCGGACCTGACCGAGCGGCTGCGCAGCTGCGAACGGGTGGGTCGGGTTCGCTCCGCCACCGGCATCTCCTCCTACTTCCGGCGCTCCGCGGGTCCCGGTTGGGCACTGCCCGGCGACTCGGGACATTTCAAGGACCCTGTCACGGCGCAGGGCATCCGGGACGCACTGCATTACGGACGGACGCTCGCCGAGTCGGTCGTGGAGGTTCTCGACGACCCGCGCGCACTCGACGCGGCGCTGACCGAGTGGGAGCGCCGTCGCATCACCGAATGCCGCGAGATCTTCCACTGGACCAATCGCCTCGCCCGCGGTGAGGCCATGCGCCCCTTGGAGATCGAGCTCTATCGCACCGCCGTCGACGATCCGGAACTGGCGGCGATCACCACCGGCATCTTCTCCCGCACCCGCAGGCCCGCCGAGCTGTACACCCCGGCACGGGCGCTACGCCTCGCCGTGCGCGCGCTACGCCATCAGCCCACCCCCGCCGTCCTCGCCGATCTGGCGCGCGAACTCCGCGACGCGACCGGCGAATGGCGCACCACGCGAACGACCTTGCGTGGCACCGTACCTCGCTCCGCGGCACCGTTCCCGCCGCGCGCCACCCTCACCACCGCAGGTCCAGGAGAACACCATGCCTGATCAGCCGACACCGTTGTCAGCACCGATCACCCGGCGCACCGCGTTGCGCGCCGGGCTCCTCACCGCAGCCGCTCTCGCGGTCGCTCCCCCGGGTGCCGCGGCCGCCCGCCGCTCGCCACTGCTGCGGTCCGGTGGCAAGGCAGTCGCGATCTTCGGCGGCGGCATGGCCGGTCTGAGCGCGGCTCACGAACTGGCCGAGCGAGGATACGAGGTCACCGTCTACGAACCGGCGTTCCTCGGCGGTAAGGCCCGCAGCATGGGTGTGCCGGGAACAGCGTCACCCGGTCGCGCGGAGTTGCCGGGCGAGCACGGCTTCCGGTTCTTCCCCGGCTGCTATCAGCACGTTCCCGACACCATGAGCCGAATTCCGTTTCCCGGCAACCCGAACGGCGTGCTGGACAATCTGGTTCGGGTCGAGGGCACGGTCGCCGGGTTCCAGGGCCTGCCGCCGATCTTCACACCCGTCGAGCTGGGTGGACTTGGTCAGCTGACGCCGGAACTGGTGCAGAACAGCATCATCGGCGCGCTCGGCTTCGTCCCCGACCTGCCCGCGCACGAGCTGGCGTTCTTCGCCAAACAGATGCTCGTGTGGTTCACCTCCAGCACCGAACGGCGCTTCGGCCAGTGGGAATACGTGACCTGGGAACAGATCATGCGCGCCGAAGGCAAGTCGCCGGCGTACCGGAAGTACCTGGTGAACGCGCTCACCCGGATCACCGTCGCCGCGAAACCGCAGACCAGCTCGGCGCGCACCATCGGCACGATCGGTGAGGCACTGGTCCTGGCCGCCTCCGGCACGATCCCGCAGTTCTCCGGTGGTGTCGACCGGATCCTCAACCGCCCGACCAATGCCGCGTGGATCGATCCGTGGGTGGAGTACCTGCGCTCGCTCGGCGTGCGTTTCGTGATGGGACAGGGAGTTTCCGCACTCCAGCTGGCCGGCGGCCGCGTCTCCTCGGCGACGGTGACTGGTGCGCGCGGCACCTCCACGGTCACCGCCGACCACTACCTGTGCGCCATGCCGGTCGACCGCGCCGTCGACCTGCTCGACGGGTCGATCCTCGACGCCGATCCGCGCCTGGAGGGGATGCGAAACCTGGTCACCGACTGGATGGTCGGCATCCAGTACTACCTGCGCCGCTCGACCGACATCCCCGAAGGACACATCGCCGCGCTCGGCTCGCCCTGGGCACTGACCGCGCTGCGCCAAGCCCCCATGTGGGTGGGCGATTTCCCCGCCACCTACGGCGACGGCTCGGTGCTGGAATGCCTGTCGGTCGACATCTCCGACTGGGACACACCGGGAATCCTCTACGGCCGCACCGCCAAGGACTGCAGCGCAGACGAGATCGCCGCCGAAGCCTGGGCCCAGCTCGAGGCCTGGCTCAACACCGGCACCGGCTGGCTACGCGGCGAGGACATCCATTCCTGGCACCTCGACCCCGGCATCACCTGGTCCGGCGGCGGCATCCACAACGAGACCCCGCTGCTGGTCAACACCGTCGGTTCCTACGACAACCGCCCCGACGCGCACTGCGCGATCCCCAACCTCTACTTCGGTGGCGACCACGTCCGCAGCCATATCGACCTGGCCACCATGGAAGGCGCCAACGAGTCCGGTCGCGCCGCCGCCAACGCCGTTCTCGACTCCGCCGACGACCCGGGCCCCCGCGCCCAGATCTTCCCGCTGGTCTCCCCGCCCGCCTTCGCCGCCGCCAAAGCCATCGACGCGGACCGCTTTCGAGCCGGCCTACCCCACCTGCTCGACGGCTGAACCGCACGTCCCCTGGGTCGACGCGGAATCGAACGCCGGCTGGTGAAGGCTCACAACCCTGGGCGACTGGGTCTTCCCCGGCGTCCCCGGTACTGTGGCACAACGCCCACCGGACGCGGTGACGGCGCCCACCGCGACAATCTGGATGTAATAGATGAGTGCTACTGCCGAAAAGCTTGCCGACCTGCGGGAAAAGCTGGCGCTTGCGCAGGAACCGGCCGGAGAGGCGGGGGCCGCCAAGCGAGCCCGCAAAGGCATCCCGTCCGCCCGCGATCGCATCAACATGTTGATGGACCCGGGCACCTTCATCGAGATCGGCGCCCTCGTGCGCAATCCCACCGACAAGAACGCCCTCTACGGCGACGGTGTGGTCACCGGGCACGGCCTGGTCGACGGGCGTCCGGTCGCTGTGTTCTCCCATGACCAGACCGTCTACGGCGGCACCATCGGTGAGATGTTCGGCCGCAAGGTCGCCGCGATCATGGACCTCGCGGGCAAGATGGGCTGTCCACTGATCGGCATCAACGACTCCGGCGGCGCGCGCGTGCAGGAGGCCGTGTCGTCGCTGCGCTGGTACGGCGAGCTGGCGACCATGATGGAGCCGCTCTCGGGTGCGGTGCCGATGGTCTCGCTCATCCTGGGCAACTGCGCGGCGGGCGCGGTGTACCAGCCGATCTGCACCGATGTCGTGGTCGCCACCGAGAGCGCGCACATGTTCGTCACCGGTCCCAAGATCATCGAGGACGCCATCGGTGAGAAGGTCGACATGGAGGAACTGGGCGGCGTCTACAACCAGGCCGCCTACGGCAACATCCACCATGTCGCCAAGGACGAGCCCGCCGCCTTCGCCTGGGTGCGCAACTACCTGAGCTACCTGCCGTCGAGCTCCACCGAGCTCCCGCCGGTCGTGAATCCCGGCCTGGAGCCGGAGGTCACCGAGTCCGACCTCACGCTGAACAAGCTGGTCCCCGACTCCGACAACATGGTCTACGACATGCACGACGTGCTGCTGCGGATCTTCGACGACGGGGAGTTCCACGAGATCGGCGCGGCCGCCACCGAGAACATCATCACCGGCTTCGCCCGGGTCGACGGCAGGCCCGTCGGCGTGGTCGCCAACCAGCCGACCGTACTGGCGGGCGCGCTCGACGCGAAGGCCAGCGACAAGGCCTCGCACTTCATCCATATCTGCAACGCCTTCGAGATCCCGCTGGTGCTCGTGGTCGACACCCCCGGCTTCCTGCCCGGCGTGGAACAGGAGAAGGCGGGCGTCATCAAGCGCGGCGGCCGGTTCCTGTTCGCCTACGTGGAGGCCACCGTCCCCAAGGTGACCGTCGTGATCCGCAAGGCCTACGGCGGCGGCTGGGCCGTCATGGGCGCCAAGGCGCTGGGCTGCGACGCCTACCTGGCCTGGCCGACCGCGCGCATCGCGGTCATGGGCGCCGAGAGCGCCGTCGGCCTGACCCAGCGCAAGATCCTCGACGCGACCCCCGAGGACCAGCGCGGCGCGATCCGCCAGCAGATGATCGACTTCTACAACGCGACCATCGCCACTCCGTGGATCGCCGCCGAGCGCGGCTACATCGACCGCGTCATCGAGCCGTCGACCACCCGTCTGGAAATCCGCCGCGCCCTGCACCTGCTGCGCGACAAGAAGGTTGTCCGCTACCCGCGCAAGCACCACCTGCTGCCGCTGTGATCCGGCCGGGGCAGGTG
>NZ_JBHXAY010000026.1:0-72411 GCF_042728775.1 Nocardia sp. NPDC060259 | reverse complement strand
CAGCCAGGTGCTACGCCCTGGCGTGAACAGCCGGTGCGTTCGGTGTCGCCGCACCCGACGCGCGGCGACACCGAACTCGTCACCGTCACTCCGGTCGACCGGAGTGCGCGCCGAGGAACTCCCTGATCGTCGCGGTCTGACCGAACACCCCGTGACCGACATCGGGCAGCAGGCGCACCTCGCCCCGCGTGAATCCGCCGCGGGCACGTTCGGCGGTGCGTGCCGAATCGAACAGCACGTCGCGATCGCCGACGATCACCAGCACCGGAATGTCCACCGTGCGCAGTCGCTCGTCGCCGAAGAGGGGCAGACGCCCGGTGCGCGGCTTGAAGTGGTCGAAGATCAGTTCGACATCGTCGAGGATCGGGCCGGCCGTCGCGTCGTCGAGACCGAGCACAGTCCGTGCGGAATCGCGCACACTGCCACGGCCGACCAGACCCAGCAGCATGCCCTTCACCAGCCACCCGAATCGTTGACCACCGAGCCCGCCGGGGCACAGCAGGACCAGCGCGGTGACGCGGCCCGGCCTGCGCAGCACATAGTCGAGCGCCGTCCAGCCGCCGAGCGACATGCCCGCCAGCGCGACCGTGTCGAGTCCGAGGCCGTCGATGACCTCGTCGAGCCAGCTCGCGGTCGCGTCGCTGTCCAGCGGCAGCCGGGTCGGCGCGCTGAAGCCCGGCTCGCCGGGCAGGTCGACGGCATACACGCGGTATCGGGTCGCCCAGTCGGCGACGTCACCGCGCCAGGCCGTGGTGTTGGCGCCCGAGCCGTGCAGCAGAACCAGCGGCGGCGCGTCGACGGGGCCGGAGGCGACAACGAACGTCTCACCGGCGCCGGTGCCGATGCGCAGTTCCTCGCGCGGTACCGGCCAGGCGTCGAGGTGCTCGCGGTAGCGCTGTTCGACGACCCGTCGGCCTTCGGTGGACTTGTAGATGCCGGTCATGAGGTGAGGACTCCGTCCATGTAGTCGAGCAGCCGGGCGGTGTCGGTGAGACCGCCGAGCAGGATGACCTTGAGGCGCGATCGCCCCGGGTCGTAGCTGGTTTCCACGCGCAGTGGCGTGCCGCCGGGGCCGCGGGTCGCCGCCGTGGCGGTGAGCAGCGTGGTGATCCGGTCCGCGGTGGTGCGGTCGACGGCGTCGATCTCGACGATGCAGGAGGCCTCGGCGTGTCTGCCGGTCGCCTCCGGTGTCTGCGGTGCGGTGATCGGCAGGCCGGTGAACGCCTCGAGGTCGTCGTGGGCGATCCGGTACTGCTTGCCGATGCGGGCTGCGGGCAGTTTGCCGTCGCGGACGTAGCTGCGCACGGTGCGGACATGCAGTCCGAGTAATTCGGCGACCTGCTCCACCGAATAGAGGCGATCCGTCATGAAACTACCCTAAACGAATGTATCTATAGGGAGCAATAGGGAATGTTAGGGAGTTGTGGCATGTGACAATGCTCGCGATGCTCGTCATCTCCGCAACCATCAGCCCAGGTCGTGGGTACCGATGTCGACGATCCGCTCCATCAGGTCCGTGACCTGCGGATCTGCCTGAGTGCAACCCTTGACGGGAACGCCGGAACACGTTTGTGTGCAGGTAGCGGGCCGCGCGAGCGACACCGCGAGCAACCGCCTGACCGGGCCGCGGATCGGTCGCCTCGGCGGGGGCTCTACCCTCGAATCATGCAGTCCTGGTCCGATATCGCCCTACCGACCGTCCCCGGAGCAGGGCCGCCGTTGCGGTTGTACGACACCGCCGATCGCCAGGTCCGCCCGGTCACCCCCGGCGCGACCGCGAAGATGTACGTCTGCGGCATCACTCCCTACGACGCCACCCACCTCGGTCACGCCGCCACCTACCTGACGTTCGACCTGGTCAACCGGCTGTGGCGCGACGCGGGCCACGACGTGCACTACGTGCAGAACGTCACCGACGTCGACGACCCGCTGTTCGAACGCGCCGCCCGCGACGGCGTCGACTGGCGCGACCTCGGCACCTCCGAGATCGAGCTGTTCCGCGAGGACATGACCGCTCTGCAGGTGCTCCCGCCGCGCGACTACATCGGCGCCATCGAGTCGGTCGAGGAGGTGGTGGAACTGGTGCAGAAGCTGCTCGCCGCCGGCGCCGCCTACCAGGTCGACGACGCCGAATACCCCGACATCTACTTCCGGACCGACGCCACCGAGCAGTTCGGCTACGAGTCCGGCTACGACCGCGCCACCATGGATCAGCTGTTCGCCGAACGCGGCGGCGACCCCGACCGCCCCGGCAAGCGCGACACCATCGACGCGCTGCTGTGGCGTGCCGAGCGCCCTGATGAACCGTCCTGGCAGGCGCCGTTCGGTGCGGGGCGTCCCGGCTGGCATATCGAGTGTGCGGCGATCGCCCTCAACCGGATCGGCACCGAGTTCGACGTCCAGGGCGGCGGCTCGGATCTGATCTATCCGCACCACGAATACTCCGCCGCGCACGCCGAGGCGATCACCGGCACCCGCCGCTTCGCCCGCCACTACGTGCACGCCGGACTGATCGGTCTCGACGGCGAGAAGATGTCGAAGTCCAAGGGCAACCTCGTGCTGGTGTCGAAGCTGCGCCGCTCGGGCGTCGACCCGGCCGCGATCCGGCTCGGCCTGCTCGCCGGGCACTACCGCCAGGACCGGATGTGGACCGACGAGGTGCTCACCGACGCGCAGACCCGCCTGGCCCGCTGGCGTGACGCCGTCGCCCTGGCCGGCGGCCCGTCGGCGGCCGACACCGTCGCCCGGCTGCGTCAGCACCTGGCCGACGACCTGGACACCCCCAAGGCGCTCGACGCGATCGACAACTGGGCGACGCAGGCGCTGACCTACGGCGGCGCCGATCCCGCGGCCCCCGCGCTGGTGCGTGACGCGGTGGACGCGCTGCTGGGCGTCACCCTCTGAGAGGTCGCGGGCGACCCGCGACCTCCGTCTGCTCGGGCTCCGCTCGGAGGGCGGCCGCAACCTCCCCGGCCGCGCGCTCTCCCGACCGCACCGCACCCTCGAGATACCCGGTCCACCGCGGTGCGGTTTCGGTGCCTGCCCAATGGATCGGACCGGTCGGCCTGGCCGCATGCGTCAGGGCGTGGAGCGCCCCCGGCATCGGAATCGCGCTGTAGCCGCCACCCACATGCGGATCGTGATGCCACGACTTCTCATGCCAACTCAGGGGATTCATCGTCCGCCGACCGAAATGATGAGCCAGAGAGCCCAGCACGGTGTTCCGGCGATCGTCCGCCGAGAGCCGATCCAGAGCGCGCGCGGAGCGGCCGGGGACCAATACGCACAGGTGGCCCGGGCCGTCGTCCGGTGAGGCATCGAATGCGGCGGGAACCGGACCGCTCAGGTCGAGAACTTCTCCGCTGTAACCGTCCTCGCGCCAGAACGGGGTGTCGTAGACCGCGATCGCCTTATAGATCGTGCCCATCGAGGTACTGGTCTGAGCCAGCAGACGTTGCGCGGGCAGCGGCGGCTCGTGTCCGATCGCGGCGGCGATCGGCGGCGGCGCGGTGACGATCGCCCGGAGTGCACGGACCGGTCCGGACGGGGTATCCACCCGGACACCGTCGGCCGTCCGTGTCATGGCCGTGACCGGGCGACTCAGGTGCACCACCGGCCCGAGTTCGGCCGCCAGTGCGTCGGCGAGACCCCCGACCCCGCCGGATAGCAGCGATTCCTGTGCGCCACCGGCAGTTCCGAGCATGACCCGCAACCCACCCGCCGACCGGAGTCCGGTACCGAGCGCCCCCACCGACACTCGGTCGAGGTCACACGCCAGCGCTTCGGACAGGATGACGTCGAGGAGCCGCCGCGCCCGACGACCTGGAATCCGTGCGATCCAGTCGGCCACGGTCACCCGATCGGTCTTCGCGCGGAAAGGTAAGCGGGACAACATCTCCAGTCGCAGCAGTGCCAGCCCGGCCGAGAGTGTGGTCAGCGGCGCGGACCCGACCTTGCGACCGCCGTCGACCAGCAGTGGTGTTCCCTGAGCGGGGGTGGGGAACAGGCGCATCCCGAATTCCGTCGCGAGCGCGGTCACTCGTGTGTGATCGTGACCGATCCACTGGCCACCCAGATCGACCGGCGTGCCCGCGCCGGATCGCACGGTGAACGCGCGCCCGCCCACCCGATCCGCCGACTCGAGCACGAGAACGTCCACGCCGCGCGATCGCAGGGCCCGTGCCGCGGTCAGTCCGGCGAATCCTGCCCCGACGATGACGACTGTTGCCTCTTCCATGACTACTCCCGGTTATGCAACGCATGTTGTAGAACAAGTGTTGCATAACCGGGTAGGCTGTGGCTATGCCTCGACAGGTCGATACCGCGGCCCGACTCGTCGCCGTCGGTGAAGCCGTACTGTCCCTCGCGGTGGACGAGGGGTTCGGCGCGGTGACAATCCGTGCGGTGGCCGATCGCATCGGCGCGTCCACCTCGGTCGTGACCCACTATGTGGGCGGCCGAGACAATATGCTGCGCACCGCGATTCGTCGTCAGATCGACCTGCGCCGCGCCGAGGGCGAGGCGGTGCTCGACGTGC
Organism: Nocardia sp. NPDC060259; assembly: GCF_042728775.1. Classification (NCBI taxonomy): domain Bacteria; kingdom Bacillati; phylum Actinomycetota; class Actinomycetes; order Mycobacteriales; family Nocardiaceae; genus Nocardia; species Nocardia sp. NPDC060259. The sequence goes on along the minus strand of NZ_JBHXAY010000026.1, from coordinate 67,874 downwards.
AAGGCAGGACGGGTGCGGCGGCCCTGCGCGCACTGATCGAATGGGCGGTGCTGACTCCCGATGAGCAGACGCACCGGGTGTGGCTGGCGCTCGTGCTCGGGAGTCATGCCGAACCCGTTCTGCGCGCCGAACTCGATCTGTTCAACGACTGGTGGGACGGTTGTATCCGGCGTCTGCTGGCCGACGCGGGCATTGCCGAGACCGATATCGAAGCCGTGTGCGACGTCCTCGATGTGGTGGTCGACGGGCTGGTGGTCACCGGCTTCGACGAGGGGCGCCCGTGGTCGACCGCGCGCCGGGAACGGGCGCTGACCGCGCTCTGGGCGACCCTCGAATCGTCAGCGTTCGGGAGCGGTGCTCGATACCTGCCCGAACCTCCGATCAGCGACGCGCCGACCGATCGGTGACGGATCGCGGGCGCGGACTCTAGATTCGAGGGATGGAATCGATCGAGATCGAAAGTCCCGCCGGACAGCTCGAGGTGCTGATCGCGCGCCCGCAGGGGGCGGGCCCGTGGCCGGGTGTCGTCGTCCTGCACGACGGCCTCGGCCTGAATGCCGATCTGCGCCATCAACTCGACATCGTCACCGGTCACGGCTATCTGGCGATCGCGCCGAACCTGTTCACCCGTGGCCGCGCCCGCTGCATCCAGCAGGCGTTCCGTGCGCTGGCGTTCACCGGCGATGGCCCCGCGGTGGGGGAGATCCTCGCCGCCCGCGACCGGCTCGCCGCCGACCCCGACTGCACCGGCCGCATCGCGGTCCTCGGCTTCTGCCTCGGCGGCGGTTTCGCGCTGCTCACCGCACCGCAGGGTTTCCACGCCTCGGCCCCGTTCTACGGCGGTCTCTACGGCGACTACAAATCACTGCTCGACGGCGCGTGCCCGGTGGTTGCCAGCTACGGCAGGCTCGATCCGTCACTGCCCGGCGCTGCGGGCAAGCTCGAAGCCGCGCTGACCGCCAACGGCGTCGAGCACGACATCAAGACCTACCCGAACGCCACCCACAGCTTCGCCAATATCCTGCCGGGAAACGCGGTGCTGCAACGCATCGGACTCGGCTACGACGAGGCGGCCACCGACGACGCCTGGCAGCGGATCTTCGCCTTCTTCGACCGGCATCTGCGCACCGGCGAGTGAGCCACGCGAGACGGTTGCCGGGAGTGTGCGGCGTTTATACTGTGGCCAAGCGCAGCTGACCTGCCGTCGATCGGAGAGCGTCACATGGGGTACCAGCGCATCGTGGTGGGGTCCAACGGCTCGGAATCCGCGCGGACGGCCGTCGCGGTCGCCGGGGAGCTCGCACTCAAGCTCGATCTCACGGTGACGGTGGTCAGCGTCTGGAAGGAAGCGACGCTCAAGGCGGGCACCGATTCCGCGTGGGCCGAAGCGGTCACCGCGGCCGCCGCCGAAGCGCTGCTCGACGCGGGCCTGCCCGACGTGCGGTGCCTCGAGCTTCCCGGCACCGCGGGCGCGGTCCTGCTGGAGGTCGCCGCTGGAGAACCCGGCACCCTGCTCGTCATCGGCGGCGGTAGCCTGGGCAGTTCGAAGGCGCGACTGCTCGGTTCGACCGCCAATCATGTGTCCCACCACAGCGAATCCGATGTCGTGTTCACCCACAAGATCCCGAAGCGGTGGACCACGGTCGGGCTCACCACCGACGGATCGGCCAGCTCGATCACCGCGGTGCGCCGCGGTTACGACGTCGCGGTCGCCCTCGGCGCGCGCCCGTTCCTGGTGACCTCGGCCAAAACCGACGACGACGGCGCCGCGACGCTCATCGACGTCGAAGGCGCCGCCGAGGTCGATGATCCGGAACTGTTCGGCCGCGACGTGCTGACCGGGGTTCCCGCGGCGGAGGCGATCTGCAACGCGGCCTGGAAATACGACCTGGTGGTCATCGGCAATCGCGGAATGAGCGGTCCCGCACGGCTGTTGGGTTCGGTCGCCAACAAGGTCACCCACGATATCGACACCAACCTGCTGTTGGTGAACACCACCCACGCGTGAACGGCGGGCCGACGAATCCGCCGGCACTGTACGCGATGAACTCCGTGGTATCGGGCTGATTTCAGGTTTGCTCCGGTTTAACGGGTAACCAGCAAACTTGCCCGGAACCTACTGTTCGGTCACTTATGATGACCGGACGCGCGAGGTTCGGAATACAACGGAGTGGACGCTGGATGAATGCTGGGATCGAAGCGGCGGGCTTCTTCGGCCTGCTCGACTGGGAGAAGACGACCGGCCTGAGCAAGTTCTGGGTCGACATGATCAGCATTCCGATCTTCAGTGCCATGGCCGGTCTCATCACCAACTGGACCGGGGTGATCATGTTGTTCGCGCCGGTGCGGTTCACCGGGTTCTATGTGCCCGGCCTCAAGACGATCTTCCCGCTGCTCCCGCGCAAGGTGCAGATCCTGCCGACGTTCGCGCCCGGCGGCATTCTCGGCTTCCAGGGTTTCATCCCGGCTCGCGCGGAGAAGATGGCGAGCCTGATGGTCGACAATGCCGTCGCCAAGATCGGGACCGCGAAAGACTTCTTCGACCAGATGGATCCGCGCAAGATCTCCGCGCAGGTCGCGCAGGTGGCATTGCCGAACGTGCGGTCGATGGTCGATTCGATCATGATCACCGAGCATCCGCAGCTGTGGGCCGACATGCCGCCGCGCGCACGCGAAGTCGTGTACTCGACGGTCGAAGCGGAACTGCCCGCGATCACCGACCGCGCCTTCGATTTCATCGGCGCCAATATCAACCAGTTGCTCGATGTGAAGCTGATGGTCGTCGGCTATCTGCGGCGGCGCCCCGAACTCCTCAAGGACGTCATCTACGGGCTCGGCGCGCCGGAACTGCGGTTCATGATCCGCAGCGGTGTGCTCGGTCTTCCGTTCGGTGTGATCGTGGCCCTGTGGTTGTCGTTGCTGCACTACAGCACCCCGCACGGGGACACGCCCGCCCTGATCTCCCTGCCGGGCTGGCTCTACACCATCCTGCATTTCCTGCCCGCGTGGATGTGGGTGCTCCTCGGTGGCGCGGTCGTCGGCATGCTCGTCAACATCATCGCGATCAAGGTGGTGTTCGAGCCTGCGACACCGCAGCCGCGCTACAAATACCCGTGGGGCGTCGCGAAATTCGCGAAACGTCAGCATCAGGCCGCAGCCGATCTCGGACACGCGATCGGCTACCAGATCGTCACGCTCGATGTCGTGACCGAACAGCTCCTCGACGGGCCGAGCGGCGACAAGACCCGCGCCGTCATCGCGCACTTCCTCAAGGCCGAGATCGACCGGGTACTCGGGCCGCTGCGATCGGTGACCCGCCTGGCGGTCGGGCCACGCCAGTTCGACGCGATCCAGGCGACGGCGGGTGCGAGCCTGGCGACGGAGCTGAAGCCGTGGCTGGTCGAGGACGTCGAGTTCTCCCAGACGACCGCGGCCAGCGTCGACCAGCTGGCCACCGAGAAACTGCGCGAACTGCCGCCCGACGAGTTCGTCGAAATGCTCTACACCGCCATCGAACAGGACGCCTGGCTGCTGTACGCGCACGGTGGCGCGCTCGGTGTCCTCGTCGGCTCCCTGCACCTGCTGGTCTTCGGAGTGTGAGCATGGACGAGCGCGAGAACCTTCCCGAACCCGTCCCCGAGCCCGGGATTCCCACCGACCTGGCCGGATTGGCGCGCATCGCCGGACTGTCGTTGCGCCACATCGTCGGTGCGGTCACCAAGGGCGCGTTGCACACCGCCACCGATCTCGCCGACGACATCCGCGCGGGCGAACCGATATCGCAGATCATCGACCAGCGGGTCGAATCGCTGCGCCGGATCGCGCTCAGCGCGCTCGGCCTGACCAGCACCGCCTCCGGCGTGTACGGCACTGTCGAATCCGGTGTCGAGGCCGAGGACCTCAAGGCGATGGGCGACGCGATGATCACCGAGGGCTGGGATTCGGCGCAGCAGCCCCGCGATCTGCACCCCTCGTTCGTGCCGATCCTGCACGACCTCACCCCCGACGAGGCCCGCATCCTGCGTTTCCTCGCCGTCGCCGGTCCGCAGCCGGCGATCGATATCCGCACCAAGGCGCCGTTCGGGATCGGTTCGCAGCGCCTGGCCGACGGCATCAACATGATCGCCTACATGGCCGGATGCGCACTGCCCGAACGTGATCACCACTATCTGGGCAATCTCCGCAGGCTCGGGCTGGTCCGCTTCTCCACCGAACCGGTCGCCGATTTCCGCCGGTACGCGTTCCTGGAGGCGCAGCCGAGCGCCCAGGCGGCCTACAAGTCGGTGAAGATGCGGGCGATCAGCTCCTATCGCAGCATCTACCTGTCGGTGTTCGGCAAGCAGTTCTGCGACGCGTGTTTCGTGCTCGGCGACTACACCGGGGGCGGCTGGGCCAGTGACGATCGTGGTGACGTCTATCTGGGCAAGGGCCCCCGGCTGCCGTGATCGCCGTCAGTCCTTGCCGCGCAACGCGTCCAGGACATCGGCGAACATCACCGACTTGATCGCGGTGAGCGTGCCCTGATCCTTGCCGCCCAGCGGCGCGACCATCGCCAGCGCGGTATCGAGGACCTCGGACTCGGCGACCGCGGCGTCGACCAGGTCGGCCGCGAGCGCGTCGGTGCCACCGTAGCGGCGGGCCGTGGTCATCGCGGCGATCGCCGTCTTCGGGGGCACCTTGGCCTGGATCAGGGCGGCCATGCCGTTGGTGAACGGGATACGGATGTCGGCCTCGGGGAAACAGAAGAAGCCGCGATCGGCGCGCATCACCCGGTAGTCGTGCGCGATCGCCAGCATGGCGCCCGCTCCGAAGGCGTGGCCGCCGATCGCGGCGACGGTCGGCATCGGCAGGGTGAGCATCCGGCCGAAGAGGGTGTGCACGGCTTCGACGTATTCTGCGGCGTGGTCGCCGTTGGCGGACAGCCAGTCCAGGTCCAGGCCGTTGGAGTAGATCTTGCCGGTCGCGGTGGTCACCAGGGCGGCGGCGCCCGCGGCGACGGCGGCGTCGAGGTGGGTGTGCACCTCGGCCATGAAGTCGGGGGAGAAGCGGTTCTCCCCGTCGCCGAGGTCGAGGATCGCGATCGCGTCGTGGTGGCGCAGGGTGGGCATGGATGGTTCCTTTCAGCGGGGGCCGAGTTCGAGCACGGCACGGACGGCGGCACGCAACTGTCTGCGGGCCAGGGGATCGGTGAGCCGGTCGCGGCGCAGCAGCAGCGCGGTCGGCAGGTCGACAAGGCAGGTGGTGACGGTGGCGACGCCGCGCCGGTCGGCGCGACCCCACAGGGCGCGCGCGAGCCGTTTCAGCGCGGTGAGCAGGGCCTTCTCGGTGGCGGCGATCTCGCGCGCGAGGTCGGCCGGCAGGTCACCGATGAGCAGGTCCGCGCGGTCGACGAGCATCAGCAGGCGGGCCGAGTCGGGGTGGGTGTCGGCCAGACGCGCCGGGGTCTCGGCGGCATCGACGACCGCGTCGATCCTGGCGCTCGGGTCGGTGGCCTCGACGGCGCGGTCGATGTCGGTGGCTTGCAGGGCCAGGAAGCGGCGGGCCGCGCGTAACCAGGTGCGCGCCAGCACTTCCTGACGGGAGGCGAAGGTGTGGTACAGCGCGCCGTTGGAGACTCCGGTCGCGGCGGCGACGGCGCGCACGGTCACCGCGGCGGGACCGGAGCGGGCGGCGATGTTCTCGGCGGCGTCCAGCACGGTCTCCGGGTCGTGAGTGCGCGGTCTCGGCATGAACAAAAGTTTACAGAGCGTCTGCTCTGTTATTCCATTCGGGTGCTCTCATCAGCTGGTAGTACACGTATTCTGTTCCAGCACTTGGTATTTCGAGATCGCTTCTGAAGATTCCGCCACAGCATAGACTTCGTTGTGCTCGCACGAGTCCTCGTTACGATCGGGTACTGTTCGCATTCTTCGGCCCTGTCCGCACGAACAGATCGGCATCGCGATGTCCCGAGTGGTCACCAAGGAGCAGTACTACGACACCGCTGTGGCGGTGCTCGCCGAGTTCGGCTTCAAAGGTCTCAACATCGGTGTGCTGTGCCGTCGCCTCGGTGTCACCAGCGGCTCGTTCTACCACCACTTCGGCTCGTGGCAGGGCTTCGTGGACACGCTGTTGGAGCACTGGGAGACCCGGCAGATGGTCGAGCTACGCGCGCTGGATGTCGGCCATGGCGATCCCGATGCCGACGTGCGCGCCATGTCAGCGCTGGCCAGCGGTCTCGAACACGGCGCCGAAGCCGCGCTGCGCGCCTGGGCGGCCAACGACGAGTCGGTACACGTGACGGTCAAGCGGGTCGACGAGTCACGCAGGCGGACCGTGCACCGCGTCATCGACAGCGTCGTCGGCGACGAGGCGACCGCCTCGGTCGTCACCGAGTTCGGGATGGCCATGCTGATCGGCTACCAGCAGCTGGCCGCGACCGGCGAACCCACCGAACTGGACCGCCTGCTCGCCGAATACGCGCGCCTGATCTACTCGCACCGCCGCTAGCCGAGCAGCTCGTCCACGTAGCACCAGCGCCAGACCTCCCCGGGCTCCACGCTGCGCATCACCGGATGCGCCGTCGCCGCGAAGTGGGCATTGGCATGGTTGCCCAGCGAGGACTCGCAGCAGCCGATATTTCCGCAATCGGTGCACATCCGCAGATGCACCCAGGGCCGACCCTCCTCGACGCACTGGCGGCACACCAGCTCACCGACCGGCTCCCGCAGCAGCGGCGCGTGCTCGAGATGCGCGCAGCCGTCGGCGGCCCCGGCACCGGCGAGCGGTTCGACACCCGGTTCCTCGTCGGCCTCGTCGAACCGATCGATCATCGACTCCTCGAGATCGAGCCGCGCCAGCACATGCTGGAGCACCTCGTAATCCACCGTCCCGGCATCGCGGACCCGCAGCACTGCATCGCGTTCGGCGCCCAGCATCGCCAGCCGCAGGCGCCGGTACTCCGCGGTCGGGGTCATCTGTTCGGCTTCGGGGCGTCCCAGCCGTTCCCAGGCCGCGTTGGTGCGCCAGACCAGCCGTTGCCGCAGCGACTCGACCACCGGTTCCGGCGTGTCGGGGCCGATCTGCTTGTCCAGTTCGGCCAGGCCCGCGCTCGTAGCCTGTTGCAGCAGATCGGCTTTCGCGAGCGCGTCCTCCGCGCGGCTCGGCCCGCGCAGGCGCAGCAGCCGCACCAGCCACGGCAGCGAGGTGCCCTGCACCAGCAGCGTGCCGCCGACCACCATCAGCGCGAGCAACTCCAGTACCGGCAACTGCGGTGTCGTGGCGGGCAGCAACAGCACCGCCGCCAGGGTCACCACGCCACGCATCCCCGCCCACGACACCACCGCGGCGTGGCTCAACGGCTCGGTCGTGCGCCCGAACAGCCGGGCGACCAGGACCGGGGTGAACACCCAGACGGGCCGCGCCAGCATCACCGTGGCGAGCACCGCCACCGCCGTCACCAGCAGGGTGCGATGGTCGAGGCCGCTGTGCCAGGCGCCATCGACGATCCAGCGCACCTGCAGGCCGATGATCAGGAAGACCGCGCTCTCCAGAATGAACTGGATGGTGCGCCAGTTCGTCGTCTCCGCGACCCGCGACGCGGCGCCCTGCCAGCGTTGCGCGCCGTGACCGAGGATCATCCCGCAGGTCACGACCGCGATCACGCCGGAGGCGTGCACGCGCTCGGCGGGCAGATAGGCGACGAACGGGGCGAGCAGCGACACCGTGGTGTCGAGCACCGGATCGTTGATCCGCTTGCGCAGCAACACCAGTCCCGCCGCGACCGCCCCGCCGATCACCGCGCCACCGACCGCGGCGAGCAGGAAGTCACCGCCGATCTGCCACACCGTCACCGCGCTTGCCATCGCCGCGATCGCCCCGCGCAGCGACACCAGCGCCGTCGCGTCGTTGAACAGCGACTCGCCCTCGAGCACGGTCACGATGCTGCGCGGCATCCCGGTACGGCGCGCGATCGCCGTCGCCGCCACCGCGTCCGGGGGAGCGACCACCGCGCCAAGCGCCACCGCCGCGGCGAACGGCACCGGCAGCAACCACCACACCACCAGCGCCACCGCGAAGGTGCTGAACAGCACCAATCCCACCGACAGCGACGCGATGGTGCGCAGGTTGTCCTTGAAGTCGACCAGCGAGGTGCGCAGCGCCGCCGTGTAGAGCAGCGGCGGCAGCAGACCCAACAGCACCACCTCGGGCTCGAGATGCACCTGCGGCACCATCGGCACATAGGAGGCGGCGACGCCGGCCAGGGTCAGGACGAGAGGTTCCGACACCCCGAATCGCCGGGCCAGCGCCGCGAGCGCGGTCGCCGAGCCGACCAGAACCACCAAGCCGATCGCCATATGCACGACCAGCATTCTTCCATCGGCCCTACATCGGCATCAGGGCCGAGGCGCCATGCGTGCGTCGAGCTCAGCCGACCTGCTCGGTGCCCGCGAGATGACCGACCTCGCCCCACACCCGCAGCCCCAGCCGCGGACCTTCGCGCCGCCACTGCGACACCGACGCGTTCGGGACGGGCTCGAGGTGATCCGGTACCGGCGCGCCCACTCCTTCCAGGATGTAGCGCATCGACATCACGACCGCGTCGTGGGTCACCACCAGGACCTGCTCGCCCGCGGCGGCCACGTCCAGTTCGTCGAGGAAACTGCGCACCCGCAGCGCCACGTCGGCCAGCGACTCGCCACCGGGCGGGCGATACACCCAGTTGCCGACCCGTTCCCTGCGGGCCGCCTCCTCGGGGGCGCGGCGGCGGATCGCCTTGTACGGGTGCAGTTCGAACACGCCCATCTCGCGGTCGCGCAGCCGTTCGTCGACCAAGGTCCGGATCGGTCGCAGGTGCCGGTTGCGGGTGGCCGCGGCCTCTGCCATCAACGCCCAGGTCAGCCGGGTGCGCAGGTAGGGGGAGCAGACCACCAGCTCGGGTCGCTGCGTCCCGGACAGCCCCGCCAGCCAGTCGCCCAGACGCCGGGCCTGCCACTGCCCGTACTCGGTCAGGTCCATCTCGGCGTCGGTGCCGCGCATCGGCCGCAGTTCGGTCGCCGGGTCGGCGTACCAGGCATTGGCCTCGCTCTGGGCGTGCCGCACCGCCCACAATCCGCCCAGTGCGCGGGGCACCGCCAATCCTTCGGGCACCTGCACCCACCCCCTCCGTCGATCCAACGCCATCGGTTTTCCTTCGTGCTCGTCCCGTCGTGCCCGGACGCGCCAGGGAATAGCGGCTTCGTCGCCGGCGTTACACCCCAAGAATTTGAACGCCTGTCCAGATATGTCCGGCGGATCGCCGCCGGATTTTCGTGTGCCCGGAGGAGGCCCGCTTGACCACCAGAGTAGAGATCTGGACCGACATCAACTGCCCGTTCTGCTACCTCGGCAAGGCCCGCTTCGAGGAAGCGCTGGCAGGCTTCGACCATCGCGACGACATCGAAGTCGTGCACCGGTCCTTCGAGCTCGACCCCGGCCTGCCCGCAGGCGAGACCGGCCCGGTCATCCCGCGCATCGCCGCCAAATACGGCATCAGCGTCGAGCAGGCCGCCGCCAACGAGCGCTCCATCGGCGCCCAGGCCGCCCAGCTCGGGCTGCCCTACCAGAGCACCGGCCGCGACTACGGCAACAGCTTCGACATGCACCGCCTGCTGCACTTCGCCCTCGAACAGGGCAAGCAGGACGCCCTGCTCGACGCCCTCTACGCGGGCAATTTTGCCGAGCCCGAACCGGTCTTCGCCGACACCGAACGCCTTGTCGCGCTCGCGGTGCGCGCGGGCCTGGACGAAGCCGCGGTGCGCGCCGTGCTCGCCGACCCGGACACCTACGCCGACGCCGTCCGTCAGGACGAACGCGAAGCCACGCAACTCGGGGCGACCGGCGTGCCGTTCTTCGTCTTCGACAACAAGTACGCCGTCTCCGGCGCTCAGCCGACCGAGGTGTTCACCCACGCGCTCACCACCGCGTGGAACGACCGCCCGGCACCGCTGGTGATCACCGCCGGGTCCGACGGTGAGACCTGCGGCCCGGACGGCTGCAAGATCTAACTGCTCACAGGTCGATGACGACCTTGATAGCGCTGTGGTCACCCGGCTCGAACGCCTCGAGCGCCCGCTCCAACGGCAGCCGCCGGGTGATCAACCGGCCCAGCCACTCCGGGTCGGCTTTCGCCAGCGCTTCCGCCGCCAGCTCGTAGTGGTGCCGGTTGGCGTTGACCGATCCGAACACCACCGCGTTGTCGAGGACGATGTTGCGATTGAGCGCACCGACGTCGACCGAGGCGTCGTTACCGGGGGTGGACACCCCCGTCAGGCAGACGATCATGCCCGGATTGTGGATCTTCGCGGCCTGCAACGCCACCGCCGGTGCGCCGGTCGCCTCGATCACGACATCCGGGTCGACCTTCTCGGCCACCTCCGCGGCCGAACCGGTGTGGAAGGTCCCGCCGAGATCGGCCACCAGCCCCGGCTTCGGACCCTCCGTCGACCGGTCCAGGACATGCACGTCCAGCCCCCGCTGGGCACCCAGCATCGCCGCCAGCAGACCGATCGGTCCCGCACCGGTGACCAGCACCGTCTTCGGATCGAACCACGCCCGCCCGTTGATCTTCTCGATCTGATCCCACGCCTTGGCCACCACCGTCGTCGGCTCCATCAGCACCCCGACCTGAGCCAGCGACGGATCGAGCCGCACCGCGTAATCGACCGGCACCACCCACTCGCTCGACCCGAACCCGTCAATCTGCTTGATCCCGCGCTCCACATAGTCCCCGTTGCGGCACATGTCGAACTCGCCGCGCGCACACGCGCCACACGGCACCGGATCGGGGCGGCGCACGATCCCGACGACGAGATCGCCCGCGGCGAAACCACTTCCGTCCGGTGCGCTCCGCACCCGGCCCAGCGACTCGTGCCCGAGGATCAGCCGGTCCCGTCCCGGCGGCGCCCAGCCGTACTCACCCGAGGCGATCTCACGGTCGGTACCGCAGATGCCGAGCGAGATCCCGTCGACGAGCAGCTCGTTCGGCCCCGGCACCGGATCCGGCACGTCCTCGATGCGCAACGATCCGGGCTGGTTCGGCACAACGGTCAAAGCACGCATGTCGGTTTCCCTTCCGCCGCAACGGCGATGCTGTCGGAACCTGCACGAGCAACTTGTTCGCGAACCGCCGCGAACACGGACTACCTGCGACAACGGTACGTGATCGCGCAGGTGATCCTGGACTTCGTCGGCCGCGCGGTCATTGTCCCCGACAGCTGTGGCGGCGCCCGGCCCGTCGGCTACGGTGGAACCGCTCGCACCGATCGACCGTTGCCTGCTGGAGGCGTCTTGCGCATCATCGTCCGGATCCTGCTCGTGCTCGCCGCGCTCGTCTGCGCCGCCGCACCCGCCCTCGGCGCACCGGCCGTCGACGACGCCACCGGCCGCAAGATCGACGAACTGCTCGCCGTGCGCGCCGAAGCGGGAGCTGTGGAGCGTGGCGAACTGCTGGCCCGGCTTTCCGCCCGCCTGCTCGGCACTCCCTACGGCGCGAACATGCTCGTCGGATCCGCCACCGAGCCCGAACAACTCGTCGTCGACCTGCGCCGCGTCGACTGCTTCACCTTCCTCGACTACCTCGACGCCGCCTCCCGCTCGACCGACCGCGACCAGTTCGTCACGAACCTGATCGCCACCCGCTATGTCGACAGCCGCGTCGAATTCACCCAGCGCAAGCACTTCTTCACCGACTGGGCCGCCACCGGCCGCATCGCCGCCACCGACATCACCGCGAGCCTGAGCTCCGCCGCGGTCACCACCACCAAGCACCTCAACGCCAAAGCCGACGGCGGCAACTACCTGCCCGGCCTGCCCGTCGTCGACCGCGCGATCACCCACATCCCCGCGGCCGCGGTCGACGGGGGAGTCGTGGCAGGACTGCGCACCGGCGACTTCCTCGGCGCCTACACCCCCGCAGCGGGCCTCGACGTCACCCACGTCGGCATCGTCGTCCAGACCCCCACCGGCCCGGTGTTCCGCAACGCCTCCTCGCTGGCCGAATACCGGGTCGTCGATACCCCACTGGCCGACTACGTCCGCACCACACCCGGCATCGTCGTCCTCCGTCCGCTCTGAATCCCGTGAGGTTTCGCCCGTGACCACATTGCCCGACCGTCCCCATACCGCGCTGCTCGTCGTCGACGTCCAGAACGGTGTGGTCGCCGAAGCGATCCACCGTGACGAGGTGGTCGCCAACATCGCCGCACTCGTCGACCGTGCCCGCGCCGCCCGCGTACCGGTGATCTGGATCCAGCACTCCGCCGACGACCTCGTCACCGGCACCGAGGCCTGGCAGTACGTGCCCGAACTCACCCGCACCGACGGCGAACCCCTGGTGCACAAGCGCTACGGCGACTCCTTCGAAGACACACCGCTCGAGGAACTGCTGGCCGCGGCGGGCGCGGGCCACCTCGTCGTCGCCGGCGCCGAAACCGACGCGTGCATCCGCTCCACCCTCCACGGCGGTTTCGTCCGCGGTTACGACGTCACCCTCGTCGCCGACGCCCACACCACCTTCGACAAAACCCCCTGGGGCGCACCGAAACCTGACGACGTCATCGCCCACACCAACCTCTACTGGCGGTACCAGCAGGCACCGGGCCGCACCGCCGCCGTCCGCCCGACCGCCGAGCTTGACTTCATGTCGACCTGAACAGGCACGGTGGTCCCATGACCACCTTCGGCTCTGCCCAGAGCGCCGGCTACGACCGCCGCGCCACCCGCCTGCTCGGCAGCCTGTACCGGCGCGTCACCGCCGACATCGACACCGCGACCACCCACGGCGCCACCATCGTCGACATCGGCACCGGACCGGGAAAGCTCCTGTCCTGCTTGGCAACCCGACGCCCCGACCTCCGCCTGCACGGCATCGACCTGTCCCCGCACATGATCGAGATCGCTCACCGCAACCTCGACGGCCACCGCGCCGAACTCACCGTCGCCGACGTCGGCGACCTCCCACACCCCGACGCGAGCATCGACCTCGCCGTCTCGAGCCTGAGCATGCACGAATGGCCCGACCTCGCCGCCGCCACCCGCGAACTGCACCGGATCCTGCGACCCGGCGGCACCCTCGCGATCTACGACTTCCGGTTCGCTCGCACCACAGCGATCCAGCAGGCGCTACGAGCGCGGTTCGGCACGGTCGACACCGAAACCGTCCGGCTCCCATGGCATCCCGTCGCGGTCATCACCCGCTACCGCGCCACGGCATAGGGTCGGCGGATGGCGGGTGAACACTCCACGGTCGGTGCGGCGGCGGCACACTTCGGCCTGCCCACGCACGTCCTGCGGCACTGGGAAGACTGCGGACTGCTCACCCCCGAGCGCGACTCCGCGGGCCGCCGCCGCTACCGCGACACCGATCTGGACACCATCGCGATGATCGTCCTCGGCAAGATGGCGGGCCTGTCCCTCGACGACCTCGCCATCCTGTTCACCCGCGCACCCGACCGCGCCACCCGCCAACAGGTCCTCCAAGCCCACCGCACCCGCCTGACCGACCAACTCGCCCGCACCAGAGCCGCCCTCGACGCCGTCACCCACGTCCTCGACTGCGACGCCGAGGACTTCCGCACCTGCCCGCACTTCCTCGACCAGATCGCCGCCGTACGACACTGAGGTCAGACGCCCGTGTCTCCGTCGATGCGTTCCCGGATGAGATCGGCGTGGCCGCGGTGGCGGGCGTACTCGGTCTCGTTGTGCCAGACGGCCACAGCGGTGCTGGGAAACCCCGCTCGGACGTGAGACGATCGCGCATGTGACCAGCACCCCGGAGCGGCCTCAGCATCTCAGGGATCTCGCACTGCTGCGCCGCGTCCGCGACCGCATCGATCGCGAATACGCCCAGCCGCTCGACGTCGAAGCGCTCGCGCGTGGCGTGCACATGTCCGCCGGGCACCTCAGCCGCCAGTTCCGCATCGCCTACGGCGAATCGCCGTACTCCTACCTGATGACCCGCCGCATCGAACGCGCGATGGCGCTGCTGCGGCGCGGCGACCTGAGTGTCACCGAAGTCTGCTTCGCTGTCGGTTCCTCCTCGCTGGGCACCTTCAGCACCCGCTTCACCGAACTCGTCGGCGTACCGCCAAGCGTCTACCGCCAGCAGCAGGCCGGAGCGACCCAAGGCATGCCATCGTGCGTGGTCAAGAAGGTGACCAGACCGATCAGGAATCAAGAAGCGCCGGCTTCGGCAGGTAATTAGCGTGGTCGCCATGAACATCACCATTCACCAGAGCTACCTCCCGCAGGACGACCCCGACGCCGCGCTCGCCTTCTACCGCGACGCCCTCGGCTTCGAGGTCCGCAGCGACGTCGGCTACGGCGGTCTGCGCTGGATCGTCGTCGGCCCCGCGGGCCAACCCGACACCTCCCTCGTGCTGACCCCGCCCGCCGCCGACCCCGGCATCACCGACGAGGAACGCCGCGTCATCACGGAGATGATGGCCAAAGGCACCTATGCCGGGATCAACCTCGCCACCGACGACCTCGACGGCCTGTTCGAGAAGCTCCAGGCAGGCGATATCGAGGTGGTCCAGGAACCCACCGATCAGCCCTACGGCGTCCGTGACTGCGCCTTCCGCGACCCCGCGGGCAACATGGTCCGAATCCAGCAGGCCAAGTAAGCCCGACCGCCGGTAGATTCGATATCCGGCGACGCCGACTGACCGAGGGAGACTCATGAGCACGGCCAAGAAATCCGGCACCGCGACTGTGGAGCCGGCCGACAGCCACGACCTGATCCGCGTGCACGGCGCGCGCGTCAACAACCTGCGCGACGTCAGCGTCGAGCTCCCCAAGCGCAGGCTCACCGTCTTCACCGGCGTCTCCGGGTCCGGCAAGAGCTCGCTGGTCTTCGGCACCATCGCCGCCGAATCTCAGCGCCTCATCAACGAGACCTACAGCGCGTTCGTGCAGGGCTTCATGCCCAGCCAGTCACGTCCCGACGTCGACGTCCTCGAAGGCCTCACCACCGCCATCCTGGTCGACCAGTCCCGCCTCGGCGCCGACCCTCGCTCCACCGTCGGCACCGTCACCGACGCCAACGCGATGCTGCGGATCCTGTTCAGCCGCCTCGGCGACCCGCACATCGGCTCCTCGCAGGCCTTCTCCTTCAACGTCGCCTCGATCAGCGGCTCCGGCGCGGTCGCCGTCGAGAAGCACGGCGTCACCGTCAAGGAACGCCGCAGCTTCACCATCACCGGCGGCATGTGTCCCACCTGCGAGGGCAAGGGCAACATCAACGACATCGACCTCACCCAGCTCTACGACGAGAACAAGTCCCTCGACGAGGGCCCGTTCACCATCCCCGGCTACAGCATGGACGGCTGGATGGGCCGCATCTACAAGGGCAGCGGCTTCTTCGACCCCGCCAAGCCGATCAAGAAGTACACCAAGAAGCAGCTCGCCGACCTGCTCTACAAGGAGCCGACCAAGATCAAGGTCGACGGCATCAACCTCACCTACGAGGGCCTGATCCCCAAGATCCGCAAGTCGATGCTGTCCAAGGACGTCGAGGCGCTGCAGCCGCACGTGCGCGCCTTCGTCGAACGCGCCGTCACCTTCGGCACCTGCCCCGACTGCGACGGCACCCGGCTCAGCGCCGAAGCCCGCTCGTCCAAGATCGACGGCATCAGCATCGCCGACGCCTGCGCCATGCAGATCACCGACCTCGCCGAATGGGTCAAGGGCGTCGACGACCCCTCGGTCGCGCCGCTGCTGGAATCGCTGCGCCAGACCCTGGACTCGTTCGTCGAGATCGGCCTCGGCTATCTGTCGCTGTCGCGGCCATCGGGCACCCTGTCCGGCGGTGAAGCCCAGCGCGTCAAGATGATCCGCCACCTCGGCTCCTCGCTCACCGACGTCACCTACGTCTTCGACGAGCCCACCGCGGGCCTGCACCCGCACGACATCCAGCGCATGAACGACCTGCTGCTGCGTCTGCGCGACAAGGGCAACACGGTCCTGGTCGTCGAGCACAAGCCCGAGACCATCACGATCGCCGACCACATCGTCGACCTCGGCCCCGCCGCCGGTTCCAAGGGCGGCACCATCTGCTTCGAAGGTTCCGTCGACGGTCTGCGCGCCAGCGACACCGTCACCGGCCGTCACTTCGACGACCGCGCCGCCGTCAAGGACACGGTGCGTAAGTCCGGCAGCGCCTTGAAGATTCGCGGCGCCAAGGCCAACAACCTGCGCGATGTCGACGTCGACATCCCGCTCGGTGTGCTGGTCGCGATCACCGGTGTCGCGGGTTCGGGCAAGAGCTCGCTCGTACACGGCTCGATCCCGATCGACGAGGGTGTCATCTCCATCGATCAGGCCCCCATCAAGGGCTCGCGCCGCAGCAACCCCGCCACCTACACCGGTCTGCTCGACCACATCCGCAAGGCCTTCGCCAAGGCCACCGGCGCGAAACCGGCCCTGTTCAGCGCCAATTCCGAAGGCGCGTGCCCGAACTGCAACGGCGCCGGTGTCGTCTACACCGACCTGGCGATGATGGCGGGCGTGTCCACCGTGTGTGAGGTGTGCGAGGGCAAGCGTTTCATGGCCGAGGTGCTCGAATACACCTTCGCGGGCAAGAACATCAACGAAGTGCTGTCGATGCCCGTCGACGAGGCGCGCGAGTTCTTCGGCGAAGGAGAGGCCCGCACCCCCGCCGCCCACAAGATCCTCACCCACCTCACCGAGGTCGGCCTCGGCTACCTCACCATCGGCCAGCCGCTGACCACCCTGTCCGGCGGTGAACGTCAGCGCCTGAAGCTGGCCACCCACATGTCCGACAAGGGCGGCGTCTACATTCTCGACGAACCCACCACCGGCCTGCACCTGGCCGACGTCGAACAGCTCCTCGGCCTGCTGGACCGCCTCGTCGACGCGGGCAAGTCGGTCATCGTCGTCGAACACCACCAGGCAGTGATGGCCCACGCCGACTGGATCATCGACCTCGGCCCCGGCGCAGGCCACGACGGCGGCCAGATCGTCTTCGAAGGCACCCCCGCCGACCTCGTCGCCGCCCGCTCCACCCTCACCGGCGAACACCTCGCCGACTATGTAGGCGCCTGACCCGCTCGCCTCCCCCTCGGGCCACAGAAACCCGGGGGAGGAGGCTCGATATCGACGACCCCAGAGCGCGGTCTTGACCTCGCAGCAAACAGGCAGCGTAGTGTCGAGGAGGTCGACAGTGTCGATGCCTGGATCGGTCGACTGCCGATGGAATCGATGTCCGCCCGACCACACCGGGTCTTCGGCCCGCACCCTCGCCGGCACGTCGGCGAGAGCGCGCCCCGCTGCGCGCGGTGCATCTGCCGGACCGGCGATTGCCAGTCCGGCAGCACAAGGCCGCCTGACCAGGCCCGGACCGGCTGAGCGAGCCAACTGGACGATCTCGCGCAGCGTCGGCAAGGCACTTCCGGCATGCGCCGGACAGGTCCAGAATTGACTTGTCGCCTGCTACGCGGCGCTAGGACTCGTCATCATGCAACTGCCTTCCCTATCGTCCATCGAGACCGGCCCCGGTTTACCCGAGGGCGCATTCGAGCTGTCGGCGGCTCAGCACGGCATCTGGTTCGCCCAGCAACTTGCGGGCGACACGCCCTTCTCCATCGCGCAGTACATCGACATGGAAGGGTCGATCGACCTCGAGGTGCTGGCGCAGGCTGCGCGCCAGGCCGGTCGCGAGTTCGGTACCGGGTATCTGCGGCTGATCGAGGTCGGCGGGTACCCCTACCAGTTGGTCGACACCACGCTGGACGAAAGCTCGGTCGTCCTGGATTTCCGTGACGAACCCGATCCGGTGGCGGCTGCGCACACGTGGATGTGCGCGGAGTACGCGGCACCGCTGAACCTGACCGTCGATCGTCTGGTCTGTGGCGCCATGCTGCGGGTCGCCGACAACCGCTGGTTCTGCTACACGCGGATCCACCACATCGTGCTGGACGGTATGGGCGCGGTGGCTCTGGTGCAGCGCACCAGTGAGCTCTACAACGCGGCGATCGAGGGCAAGGAACCACCTGCGGCCACGGCCGAACACCTCCGCAAGATCGTCGACGCCGATGTGGCCTATCGCAGCTCGGACCGGTTCGCGGCCGACCGGGAGTATTGGCGCGAGCACCTCAGCGAGATGGCCGACCCGGTGAGCCTCGCCGGGCGCATCGCCGATGTCGACGCGCAGCCGAGGCGCGTCGCGGGCACGCTGACCAGCGACATGGCCGCGCTGCTCGACTCTGCCGCGAAGGCCGCCTCCGCGGGCGTCGCGCCGACCGTCGTCGCCGCGTTCGGCGCCTACCTCGCCGCCATGACCGGAGCCGGAGAAGTCGTGCTGAGCCTTCCTGTCTCGGCACGCACCACGGCGAGCCTACGACGTTCCGGTGGCATGGTCGCCAATGTCGTCCCGCTGCGGCTCACGCTGTCGCCGACCACCACTGTCGGCGACGTGATCCGCGCCGCGCAGGGTGAGCTCACCGGCGCGTTACGACGACAGCGTTACCGCCAGGAGGACATCTTTCGTGATCTCGGCTGGCCGATGGACGAACCCGCATCGTTCGGGCCGTCGGTGAACCTGATGATGGTGGACACCCGGATTCAGCTCGGCGCGGTCACCGGACGGGTGCATGTGCTGACCTCCGGGCTGATCGAAGATCTCTTCGTCAACCTGTATCCCGGAGTGGGTGGTGAGAGCACCCACATCGACTTCCAGGGCAACAGAAACCTGTACACCGAGGTCGAATTGGCGGCGCACCACCGCAGGTTCCTGCTGTTCCTGCACCGGTTCCTCGCCGCGGGGCCGGACGCGGCGCTCTGGACCGTGCCGGTCGTGTCCGACGACGAACGGACCGAGCTTGCCCCCGTACGCGGGCCCGAAGGTGTCGCACCCCGTTCACTGCCCGACATCCTCGCCGCCGGCGCGGCGCTCGATCCTGACGCGGTGGCGATCCGCAGCGGCGAGACCACGCTGTCCTACCGCCGGGTCGACGAGTACACGAATCGGCTGGCCCGGCTGCTGATCGTGGCCGGTGCGGGACCGGAACACACCGTGGCGATCTCGATTCCGCGTTCGGCGGAGTCGGTGTCGGCGATGATCGCGGTGGCGAAGACGGGCGCGGCGTTCGTGCCGATCGATCCGACCTATCCCACCGACCGGATCGAATACATGGTCGCCGACAGTGGTGTCATGGCGGGCGTGACCGTCGCGGCCGTCCGACCGTCGCTGCCGGACCGGGTCGACTGGCTGGTCCTCGACGACGAGGCAACCCAGCTCGACGTGGCCGAGCAGGACGCGGCGGCGATCACCGACGGCGAGCGCCACGCCCCCGTGCACCTGGACCAGGCCGCGTACATCATCTACACCTCCGGATCGACCGGATTGCCCAAGGGGGTGACGGTCGCGCACCGCGGCTTGGCCGATCTGGTCGCGAGCTCCGGCACGGAGTTCAGTGTGGATGCCGATTCCGTTGTGGCGCACGCTGTCTCGCCTAGTTTCGATATCTCGATCGAGGAGATCCTGGTGACCCTTGCCGCGGGCGCCACGCTGGTCGTCGTGCCCCCGTCGGCCGCGGCGGGCGAGGAGCTCGCGGAGGTGCTGCGCGCGCACCATGTCACCCATCTCGATGTCACGCCCGCGGTGGTGGGGTCGCTGGATCCGATGACGCTGCCCGAACTGTGCACGGTGGTTGTCGGTGGTGAGGCCTGCCCGCCCGAGTTGGTGGCGAAGTGGTCCGGGCGGTCCCTGCTGAACGCGTACGGTCCGACAGAAACCACCGTGACGGTGACCGTGAGCGAAGCCCTCACACCCGCCACGCCGATCACCATCGGCAGCCTCGTGCGCGGGGTCTCCGGCGTTGTGCTCGACCCATGGCTGCGGCCTGTTCCCCCGAATACGACGGGTGAGCTGTACCTCGCAGGCCCCGGAGTGGCGCGCGGCTACCACGAGCGCAGCGGACTCACGGCTGGACGATTCGTCGCCAACCCGTACGAGCCCGGCACGCGGATGTACCGGACCGGCGACCTGGTGCGCTGGAGCACCCGGGAGGGCAGGCTGGAACTGGAATACCAGGGCCGCAGCGACTTCCAGGTGAAGGTGCGTGGGTTCCGCATCGAACTGGGCGAAATCGACGCGGCACTACGCCGGGACCCGGACCTGGATTTCGCGATCACCCTCGGCGTCCAGGCCGATTCCGGCGCCACTGAGCTGGTGTCTTACGTGCTACCGAGGCCGGGAGCCGAGATACATCCGGAGGCACTGAAAGCGGCTGCCGGTGAATCGCTTCCGGCCTACATGGTGCCCGCGGTCGTCGTGGTGCTCGACCGCATTCCGCTCACTCCGCTCGGCACGGTAGACCGCACCGCATTGCCCGCACCCGATACAGGCCGCCGCGCGACGGTCAGCCGCGCGCCGTCGACTCCGCGCGAGCAAACACTGGCCGCGCTGTTCGCCGAGGTGCTGGGGCGGGAGGCGGTGGGTGTCGACGAGAGCTTCTTCGCGCTCGGCGGGGACAGCATTGTCTCGATCCAGCTGGTGTCCCGGGCGAAGGCAGCCGGGCTCGCGTTCAGTGCCCGGGATGTCTTCGAGCGCAAGACTGTCGCCGCGCTGGCTGTTGTGGCCACCGAGGTACCGGCACAGGTGGTGCACGAATTGCCCGGTGGCGGCGTCGGCACTGTCGAGCTCACACCGATCGTGCACGCGATGCTCGACGACCAGCGGGATACGTGGCGCCGGTTCAGCCAGGCGGTAGTGATCGGCTTGCCCGCGGGTATCGAGCGAGCGCGACTCGGCGCGGCCGCGCAGGCACTGGTCGACCACCACGACCTGCTGCGTTCCTCGTTGCGGCACGGCGACGAAGGCTGGCAATGGGTTGTCGCCGACCGCGGTTCGGTCGATGCCGAGACGCTGATGGAGGTCGTTGCGGCGGGTCCGGACCTCGAGCAGACCTGCGAACGCGCAGTGCAGCGCGCTGCCGACCTGCTCGACCCCGAGTCCGGTGTCGTCGCGCGGTTTGTCCTGGCCGAGCGGGCCGACGCCGAACCCCTGTGCTGGCTGGTCATGCACCAGCTCGTCACCGACGAGCTCTCCTGGCGAATCCTGGCGGCGGATCTGGCCACAGCGGCCCGGGGCGGCGTCCTGGCCCCGGTCGGCACCTCATTCCGGCGCTGGGCGCACGGTCAGCTCGCGCACGCGGGCGAGCGCGTCGGCGAACTTGCGATCTGGCAGCGCGTTCTGGCGACACCCGATCCGGCGCTCGGCTCCGACACCCTCGATCCCACTGTCGATCTGGTCGCCACGATCGCGCATCGGCACACGACCATCGCACCGGATGTCGCGAACATCGTGCTCACCGACGCGCCCGACCGATTCCATTGCGGCCCGGACGATGTACTGCTCACCGCACTCACGATGGCACTGGGTCGCCGGCGCGACCGGGCCGCCGCGCTGTGCACGCTGGTGGGCCACGACCGCGTGGCGGCCATCCTGCCCGGCGCGGATCTCGCGCGCACAGTGGGCTGTTTCACCAGCATGTACCCGGTGGCCCTCGACTTGACCGGTATCGACCTGGCCGACGCGTTCGCGGGCGGCGCGGCGGCAGGCGCCGCGATCAAGGCCGTCAAGGAGCAGTTGCGAGCCCTGCCCGACCACGGCATCGGCTTCGGCGTCCTGCGCTACCTGAACACCGACACCGCCGACGCGCTCGCGGGCGCACCCACTCCGCAGATCCGCTTCGACTACCTCGACCGGACAACGATCGACGGCACACCCGAAGCCTTTCTCCCGCAACGCTTCGTGGCCACGCAGGACGACCGGGCGCCGTTGGCCGCTGTTGTCGACATCAGCGCCGTCCGGACCGACAGCGGTCTGGACGTGACCTGGTCCTACGCCTCTCGGTTGCTCGACGCCGCCGCCGTCGACGAACTCGCCGAACTCTGGACCGATGCCTTGCGGGCGCTCGCCGACCACGCCGAGACCGCGGATGCGGGTGGTCACACGCCGTCCGACTTCGACCTCGTCTCGGTGACTCAGCCGCAGGTCGACAGGTGGGACCACACCTATCCGAATGTCGCGGACGTGTGGCCGCTCTCGCCGCTGCAGTTCGGTCTGCTGTTCCATGCTCTCTACGATTCCGACACCGCCGACAGCTACACGGTGCAGTCGATTCTCACCCTGGCGGGCACGGTGGACGCGCCCCGCTTGCGCGCCGCCGCGCAGGCATTGGTGGCGCGGCACGACAACCTGCGGGTCGCCTTCGTGGAAACCGACGACGGACCACGCCAGCTCGTTCTCGGTGATGCGGAAGTCCACTGGCAGGAGGTGGATCTCACCAGCATTCCGGACGCCGACCTGCGGCAACGGGAACTGGATCGGGTGATCGCGATGGACGCGCGTGCCCGATTCGATCTCACCCGACCACCACCGTTGCGCTTCATACTCATCCGGACCGCCGCCGACAGATACCTTTTCGTGCTGACCAACCATCACCTCGTGCTGGACGGTTGGTCGGGGCCACTGGTGGTGCGCGAGTTGCTGACGCTGTATGTCACCTCGGGTGATGCCTCCGCGCTGCCGCCCGCCCACCCCTACCGCACATTCCTGACCTGGCTGCGCACCCAGGACGACGCGGCCTCCGTCGCCGCCTGGGCGCGATCGCTGGCAGGCGTGGATACCCCGACCCGCGCGGTCCCGACCGTGGCCGGCATCGAGTCCACCGAGACCGGGACGATCTCCACCGACCTGCCCCACGGCACGGTCGCCCGGTTGGAGACGGTCGCCCGCGAATCCGGCGCCACGGTGAACACCCTGGTGCAGGCCGGCTGGGCGATGGTGCTGGCCATGCTGACCGGCCGGACCGACGTCGTGTTCGGCGGGACGGTCTCCGGCAGGCCACCGGAACTGGCGGGCGTCGAAGAGATGGTCGGCCTGTTCATCAACACGCTGCCGGTGCGCGTGCGACTCGACCCCGCGGAACGGGTGGTCGAGCTGCTGGCCCGGCTGCAGGCCGAGCAGGCCCGGTTGATGGACTACCAGCAGGTCGGGCTCGTGGCCATCCACCAGGCGGTCGGTCTTGCCGAACTGTTCGACACGATGGTCGTTTTCGAGTCCTATCCGATCGACCGGGACATGCTCTCGCAGATGCTCGGCGGCGCGGGGATACAGGTGCTCGATGTCGAAGTCACCGACGCGGCGGCGTACCCGTTGAACCTCCTGGTCACTCCGCTACGCGGCGCCGAGGGGCCCGACACGCTGCACATCACCCTGAAGTTCATGGCCGACAAGCTCGATCACCCGGCGGCGCGGACACTGCTGGATCGTTTCGTCCGGCTGCTGACCCAGCTCGCCGAGCACCCACGCGCCCTGGTCTCGCAGCTGCAGCACTGTGACGACGCGGAACGCGCCGCACTGCTGCCGGTCCGCGGTCCGGAGTCGGTACCGTTGCGGACCCTGCCCGAGATCCTCGCCGACGGCGCGCGCATCGACAGCGGAGCCATCGCGGTCAGCGTGGACAAGCTCACCATGTCCTACGGTGAACTCGACGCCCAATCCAACCGCCTCGCCCGGGTGCTGCTGCGCAGGGGTGCCGGCCGAGAGGTGTTCGTCGCGCTCGCCCTCACTCGATCGCTGGAATCGGTGGTCGCGGTGTGGGCGCTGGCCAAGACGGGCGCGGCCTTCGTTCCACTGGATCCGCACTATCCGGTGGAACGGATCGAGCAGATGCTCACCGACTCGAAGGCCCCGATCGGTGTGACGGTGACCGCGATCCGCGAGAGGCTGCCGGGCACCGTCGACTGGGTCCTCCTCGACGACCCCGGCACGATCCGGACAGCGATGACGGTCTCCGACGCTGCGGTCACCGACGAGGAACGCGGCGGCTCCATCGAGATCGATCAGTCGGCCTACCTGATCTACACCTCGGGCTCCACCGGCACGCCGAAGGCTGTGCTACTCAGCCACCGCGGAATCGCGAATTTCGTGACCGCCTACCAGACGTCGCTCGAACTGGACGCGACCGCGAGCGCACTGCATGTGGCCTCGCCCAGCTTCGACGCCGCGGTGGCCGAGCTGGTGACGACGCACGGCGCGGGCGGGCGGCTCGTGGTGTCGCCGCCGGATGTCTACGGCGGCGCCGAGCTCGAACGACTGCTGCGCACCGAGCGGGTGACCCATGCGGTCGTCACGCCGTCGGTGCTGGCCACGATGGACCCCAGCGATTTGGACCACCTGCGCGGGCTGGCGGTCGCCGGTGAGGCCGTGACACCGGAGCTGATCGAGCGGTGGTCGGTGGGCCGGCGAATGGTGAACCTGTACGGCCCCAGCGAATTCAGCATCACGGCGACCGGGTCGGCGGAACTCGTCGCGGGCGAGCCGATCACGATCGGCGGGCCGATCCTGGGTGCGGCCACGATGGTGCTCGACACCTGGCTGCGCCCGGTCCCGATGGGCGTCGCGGGGGAGCTGTACCTGGCCGGTCCGGCACTCGCCCGCGGGTACTTCAACCGGTTCGCGATGACGGCGGGGCGCTTCGTCGCCGACCCGTGCGGTGCGCCGGGCGAGCGGATGTATCGGACCGGCGACATCGTGCGCTGGAGCACCGGGGACAACGGCGCCCTCGAACTGGAATATCTGGGCCGCAGCGACTTCCAGGTCAAGATCCGCGGCCTGCGGATCGAACTGGGCGAGATCGACGCGGCGTTGTCCCGCGACGAGCAGGTCGGGTACGCGGTGACGATCGGGCGCACGGACCCGGCGGGGGAGACCGCACTGGTGTCCTATGTGCTGCCCGCCGAGGGGGCGGAGTTGGATACCGAGCGGCTGCGGGTGCGGCTGGCCGCGGAACTGCCCTGGTACATGGTGCCCGGATACGTCGTCGTGCTGGATTCGATTCCGCTCACCCCGGTCGGCAAGCTGGACCGCGCAGCCCTTCCGGTGCCCGACTTCTCGGGTACCCACCGCCCGTATCTGGCGCCGCGCACCCCGGTGGAAGAAGCCGTCGCCGGAGTATTCGCCGAGGTGCTCGGCGCCGACCGGGTGAGCGTCGACCAGACGTTCTTCGAATCCGGGGGCAACTCGCTGAGTGCGATCAAGGTGGTCGCCCGGGTGAATTCGGCGCTCGGGTCGACCATCACGCTGCGTGATCTGTTCGACGCGCCCACCGTCAGCCAGCTGTCGGCGCGGGTCGTCCCCGCCACCGACGGCAAGCCCGGCCGCTGCGCCCTCGCCCCGCAGATCCGGCCGGACCGGATCCCGCTGTCTCCGGCGCAACAGCGCATGTGGGTGCTCAACCGCATGGATCCGACCTCGCCCGCCTACAACATCGCGGTCGCGCTCCGGGTCACCGGCGAACTGGATGTCGATGCCATGCGGCAAGCGCTCGCCGATGTCGTCGGAAGGCACGAGAGTCTGCGCACCATCTACCCCGCCGACGAGGCGGGACCGCGGCAGGTAGTCATCGATGCCGAGGTGGCCGCACCGGCCATCACCCTGCTCGACACCGAAGACGGCGCACCGCTGCGCGATCGGATCAACACAGTGGCAGGCACCGGATTCGATGTCGCCGAGGAACCACCGCTGCGCGTGGGTGTCTTCCGCGTCACCTCACCTACGGCTCACCCGCCGGACACAGCACCGGTCCACGTGGTCGTCCTGGTGGTGCATCACATCAGCGCTGACGGCGCGTCGATGGCGCCCCTCGCCACCGATCTGGTCGCCGCCTACTCGGCGCGGTCGGCCGGGGCCGACACCGCTCGGGCACCGCTTGCCGTGCAGTACGCCGACTTCGCACTCTGGCATCGCGAGCTGCTCGGTAGCGAGTCCGATCCGGAATCGACTGCCGCCGAGCAGATTCGATACTGGACCCGCACGCTCGCCGGCGTGCCGGAGCTGCTCGAGCTTCCCACCGACCGCCCGCGCCACGCGGTGAACTCGATGCGCAGCGCCGACTACACATTCACCCTGGACCTCGAACTGCACTGTGCCCTGGTGCGATTCGCGACCGCGCACAACGTCAGCCCGTTCATGGTCGTGCACGCCACGCTGGCGGTCCTGATGGCCCGGCTCGGCGCCACCGATGACGTGGTGATCGGCACCCCGATCGCCGGTCGCAGCGAGCAGGCGCTGGACGAGCTCGTCGGCATGTTCGTCAACACGCTGGCGCTGCGTTCCCGCGTCGACCAGAGCGCGGGATTCGCCGAGTTCCTCACCAAGGTCCGGTCGGCCGATCTGGACGCGTTCGGCAACGCCGATGTGCCGTTCGAGCAGCTGGTCCAGGTGCTGAACCCGAGCCGGTCGACCGCGCACCACCCGTTGTTCCAGGTGTTGCTGACCCTGCAGAACTTCGTCGAGCCGGTCCTCGAACTGCCCGGCCTGCGGTTCGAAGCGGAGGATTTCGACCGGCGTTCCTCGCAGTTCGACCTGATACTCGACCTGCGCGAGCGCTTCGCCGGGACGGAACTGGCCGGCCTGGATGGCGTGCTGACCTACGCGACCGACCTCTTCGACGAGGCGACGGTCGTCTCGCTGGCCACCCGGTGGCAGCGTGTGCTCACCACCGTCCTCACCCAGCCCGAGGTGCGTCTCGCCGATATCGACATCCTGGACGACGCGGAGCGCAGCGCCCTGGTGCCGGTGCGGGGCCCCGAAAGTGATAGGACGACAACGCTTTCTCAGCTGCTGGCGGCCTCCGTAGCGCACTACCCGGAGCGCGCCGCCCTGGCCGTCGCCGGACACACAACGACCTATCGGGAGATCGACGCGCACGCCGACCGGCTGGCGAGGCTGTTGCTGGAAGCAGGGGCCGGGCCGGAAACCGTGGTGGCGCTGGGCCTGCCCCGTTCCGCCGAACTGCTCACCGGCTTGTGGGCGGCCGCGAAGATCGGGGCGGCGTTCTTGCCGATCGACCCGAAGCACCCGGGGGAGCGGATCAAGCACATGCTGGCCGATTCCGGCACCCGGGTCGGTCTCACCGTCGCCGCCTACCGGTCGATGCTGCCGAACGACACGAACTGGCTCGTGCTCGACGACCCCGAGTTCGTCGAACGCTGGTTCCGTGCACGCGGCACCGCTGTCCGCGAGAGCGAGCTGCCCACCCCGATCCGGCCGGACAACCCGGCGTGGCTGATCTACACCTCGGGCTCGACCGGAACACCCAAGGGCGTCTCGGTATCCCATCGAGGGCTCGCCGATATGGTCGCGGCGCAGCGTGATCTGCTGGGCTTGGACGAGCACTCCCGAGTCCTGCAGGTGGCCTCGCCGAGTTTCGACGCGTCGGTGTTCGAGGCCATCATGGCGTTCGGCGCCGGCGGCGCCTCGGTGGTGGCGCCGCCGGAGGTGTTCGGCGGCAGCGCGCTCAGCGAGCTGATCGAGGCCGAACGGGTGACCCACATGGTGATCACGCCGTCGGCACTGGCCACCATCGATCCCGCCGAGGTGCCCAGCGTGCGGGTACTCGCGGTAGCCGGTGAGGCCGTCGGCGCCGAACTCGTCGAACGCTGGGCGGCGGGCCGCACGATGGTCGATCTGTACGGCCTGACCGAAACCACCATCCTGGCAACGGCTTCCGGCCCTCTCGTCGCCGGCGAGCCGGTCTCCATCGGTACGCCGGTCCGAGGCGCAGCCGCCCTGGTTCTCGACGATCGGCTGCGCCCGGTTCCGGTCGGCGTCCCGGGCGAGCTGTACCTCGCGGGACCTGGTCTGGCCCGCGGATATCACGCCAGGCCCAGCCTGACCGCCGCTCGCTTCATGGCCGATCCCTTCGGTGCGGCGGGGTCGCGGATGTACCGCACCGGTGATCTGGTGCGGTGGACGCGCTCCGCGTCGCATGTCGACCTGGAGTACATCGGCCGTACCGACTTCCAGGTAAAGGTGCGCGGTCAGCGCATCGAGCTCGGCGAGATCGATGCCGTCCTCGGGCGCACCGCGGGCGTCGACTTCGCGATGACGCTCGGTGTCCCAGGTCCCACCGGCGCGACGGCGCTGGCGGCCTACCTGGTGCCAACGCCGGGGGTCGAGCTCGACGTCGCGAGGGTGCGCGCCGCCGCGGCGAACACCTTGCCCGCGTATATGGTGCCGTCCGCCTTCGCCGTGCTGGACAGGATCCCGCTCAATGTCGTCGGCAAACTCGACCGGAAGGCGCTGCCCGCACCGGAATTCACAGCCGACCGTACCGAATACCGCGCACCGTCGACACCCACCGAAAAGGCCGTCGCCGGGATTTTCGGCGCGTTGCTCGGTCTCGACGAGGTGGGCGCCGACGACTCGTTCTTCGCGCTGGGCGGCGACAGCATCCTCGCCATCCAGCTGGTGTCGCTGGCCAGGCAACAGGGCATCAATTGCACGCCGCTACAGGTCTTCGAGCACCCAACGGTGGCCGCGCTCGCCACCGCCGCCGATGTCGCGGGTGCGGTGGTGACGCTCGACGAGCTGCCCGGCGGAGGTGTCGGCGATATGCCCATTCCGCCGATCGTGCACTACATGCTCGAGCGCGGCGGTAACTACAACCGCTTCGCGCAGTCCGCGGTACTGGAGCTGCCGGTCGGCATCGAACGCGCCCAGATCGTCGCGACTGTCACAGCCGCCGTCGACCGGCACGACATGCTCCGCGCACGGTTGAGCGCAGCCGAGGACGGCGCGCCGCGATTGTTGGTGGGCGAACCCGGCTCGATCGATGTGGGCGCACTCGTCCATCGCGTCGAGATCGACGCCGCCGATTCCGGCCGGCTACGCGAAGACACGGTGACCGAGCTCGATTCCGCGATGAACCGGCTCGATCCGGCACACGGTATTGTGCTGCAGTTCGTCTGGCTCGACCCGGTGGGCGGCGCGGGCGCACGGACCAGGGCGGGTCGGCTCGTCGTGGTGGCGCATCACCTCGTCATCGACAGCGTCTCCTGGCGCATTCTGATCCCGGATCTGGTCGCCGCGTGGGCGCAGGTGTCGGTCGGCGACACCCCGGTTCTGGCCGAGACCGGCACCTCGATGCGGCGCTGGTCGCACGCACTGGCCGACGAATCACACTCGGACAGGAGAGTTTCCGAGCTCGGCTACTGGCAGCGCGTCATCGAGGGCGGCCCTGACCCGCTGATCGGTTCCCGCGAGCTCGACGCCGCCGTCGATCGGACGCACACTCTGCGCATGGTCGAACGCGCGTCAGCCGCCGAAGTCACCAGCGCGCTGCTCACCACGCTGCCCGCCCTCTTCCACTGCGGCGCCAACGACGCCCTGCTCGCCACCCTGGCGCTGGCTCTGGTGCGCTGGCGTGGCGGTGCCGACGACACCGTGCTGGTGCGGCTCGAAGGCCACGGCAGACAGGAGCAGGTCGTCCCCGGCGCCGATTTGTCCCGCACGATCGGGTGGTTCACCAGCATCTACCCGGTGCGGCTCGACCTCACCGGCATCGATGTCGACGACGCGCTGACCGGCGGCCCTGCCATGGGCGCGGCGATCCGCGCAATGCGCGATCAGCTGTCCGCGGTGCCGGACAACGGCATCGGGTTCGGCCTGCTGCGCTACCTGAATCCCGCGACGGCGGAACGCCTTCCGGCACGTCTGCCCGGCCGGATCAGCTTCAACTACCTGGGCCGCTACTCGACGGGCGACGTCCCCGCCGGGCTGGAACGCCTCGGCTGGCTGCCGACCGAGGAACTCGGCGACCTGCACGTCGCCGAACACCCGGACGTGCCACTGCAATCCGCTCTCGATGTGAACGTTGTGGTCATCGGCGACGTGCTACAGGCGAGCTTCGGGTTCCCCGCAACGCTGCTCGACACGGACACGGTGGCCGAGCTGGCCGACCTGTGGATGGACGCGCTCGGCGCGGCCGCGCATTTCGCCGAGACTCCCGCGGCGCAGACGGCCGCTGCCGAGGAAGCCGCGGCACACGCGGCGGCGGTGACCGCACCCATCCCGGGCGGCCTTGGTCTCGATGTGCTGCTGCCGATCCGGGTCGGCGGCACCGAGCCCGCGTTGTTCTGCATCCATCCGGCGTCCGGAATATCCTGGACCTACCTCGGATTCGCGGCGGCATTGCGGCCGGGCCGACCGATCTACGGCCTGCAGGCTCCGGATCTGGGCGGCAACGAACCACCCGTGCGCTCGGTCGAGGAGTTCGCCGACCGATACATTCGCGAGATCCGCGCCATCCAGCCGGAGGGGCCGTACCACCTGCTCGGCTGGTCATTCGGCGGGCTCATCGCGCACGCCATCGCGACCAAGTTGCAGAAGGCAGGCGCGGCGGTGGGTATCGTCGCGCTCCTGGACGCCGATACCGCCGACATCGACGGTGACAGCATCGAGCGGCTCACCGCGGGCGCCTTCGTCAACACGTTCGGCCCGGTCGTCGGCATCCAGGATGTGCCCGCCGACGCGACCGCGCACGAGGCCGCCGACCTGATCCGTGAGCGGCTCGGCGGCGTATCGCTGATCGACGCGGACGCCATCGAACGGATTGCCGAGTCGCACAACGCATCGGCGCGAACCAGAACCGGATACCGGCGCCCGGTGTTCGATGGCGACATCGTGTATTTCCGTGCGATCTCCGACACCTCCGACATCTTCGGCCCGGACGGCTGGCGGCCGTATGTGACCGGCGAAATCATCAACCACGACATCGAGGGCACCCACTACGAACTGACCGCGCCACACGTGCTGCCGTACATCGCGCGCGTGCTCGACGAACATCTGGAAGGCCGAGGATGAAGAGAAATCGCCGGCGCGGATGTGACCTATCTCGCGGCGATCGGCTCTGGTATCCGCTGCGATCACAGGCATAGCCTGATACCCCACGCGCACCCGAAATAGACTGCACTAGAAGGATATTCGGTGCAAATCGGACATGTCCAGTCACCGTTGGCGATGGGCTGGTTTCGACGTGCGCGCACTGCCGTCCCGGGCGACGTCAGCCATCCGGGCCGACGGCAGAATCCTGGCAAGGAGCTGCACCGGTGTCGGTTCGTCACAATGCCCCCAGTCCCGTTCGATCCGTCATGACCCGCCGCGGCGCACTCGCTGCCCTCGCACTACTCGCAGTCGCCGGCTGCGGCGGCTCCGACACGATCACTCCGCACTGGGACTACGACGCCGACGGCCCCGATCACTGGGCCGATCTCGACAAGCACTACGCGACCTGCCGAAATGGCCACGCCCAGTCGCCGATCGACCTGTCCGACGCCACCGAGTCACACCCCGCCGGAAACATCGAGATCGCCTACCGGCCGATCCCCGCGGCCACCCTGACCAACAACGGCCACACCATCCAGGCCACCGTGCCCGCCGACTCCGGCAACCGGATCGTCGTCGACGGCACCCCGTTCTCCTTGGCCCAGTACCACTTCCACCTGCCCAGCGAACACACCGTCGACGGCGCAGAGACCGCCATGGAACTCCATCTCGTGCACACCGACCAGACCGGTCGACTGGCCGTCCTCGCGGTCCAGCTTCGCGCCCAGGACGCGACAGCGCCGCTGAGCCAGGTCCTCACCGCATCACCGGACCGCGTCGGCGCCACCCGCACACTGAGCAATACCGACCCGCGCACATTCCTGCCCGACAACCTCGCGCAGTTCCGGTACCAGGGTTCACTGACCACACCGCCGTGTACCGAAGGCGTGGAATGGATCGTGCTGCGCACCCCGAGTCCCGTCGCGATCGCCGATGTCGACCGGTATCGCGCGCTGTTCCCGCACAGCAACAGACCAACGCAACCCCGCTACGGCCGCCCGGTCGTCCTCGCCGGAACCAACTAGCGGACACGGCCCCGCGCGCGATGTTGTGATGTGGCGTCGGTGTGGACACGGTTGGGCCACACGAGGCCGCCCGGGCTGGCACCGACACCCGACGGAGGGAAATGATCGATCGCAATCGGGTTCGCCAGCACAGGAGGTTCCAGCGATGTTCAACGCGATTGTTCAAATCTGTGGGTTCTTGATCATCGGTGCGGTGGTCGGCGTGTTGGCACGTCTGCTCAAGCCAGGCAAAGAGAGCATCAGCATGGGTATGACGTTGGTGATCGGCATGGCGGCCGCGCTCATCGCCGGGGTGATCGCCAGCCTCATCGGCGTCGGATCGATCACCGAACTCAACTTCTGGGGCTTCCTGATCGCGGTCGTCGCCGCGGTCGTGCTGCTGTTCGCCGCGGAGTCGGTCGGCGCCGGCAAACACGGGCCGACAGCCTGAACCACCCCGACGCAACGGCGCACCCCCGGGATCCGGGGGTGCGCTTCGTCTGCAGGCCAAGGCACGCACCGCGATCCGCCGCTGCCCCGACTTCGCGAGAACTACCCTGGCAGGATGGCTGCGGCAATCGAAATCTCGAACCTGGTCAAAACGTTCGGACGAACGCGCGCACTGGACGGGCTCGACCTCCAGGTCACCACCGGCGAGGTGCACGGCTTCCTCGGCCCCAACGGAGCAGGCAAATCAACCACCATCCGGGTACTGCTCGGCCTGCTGCGCGCCGACAGCGGCACCGCCACCCTGCTCGGGGGCGACCCGTGGGCGCAGACCGCCGAGCTGCACCGGCGCCTGGCCTACGTCCCCGGTGATGTGAACCTGTGGCCGAACCTGAGCGGCGGCGAGGTCATCGACCTGCTGGGGACCCTGCGCGGCGGCCTCGACGAGAAACGCCGCGCCGAACTGCTCGAACGATTCGACCTGGACCCGACGAAGAAGGGCCGCACCTACTCCAAGGGCAACCGGCAGAAGGTGGCGCTGGTAGCGGCACTGTCCTCCGATGTCGAACTGCTCATGCTCGACGAACCGACCTCCGGGCTCGACCCGCTGATGGAAGCGGTCTTCCAGGAATGCATCGACGAGGTCAAAGAGCAAGGCCGCACCGTCCTGCTGTCGAGCCACATCCTCGCCCAGGTCGAGGCACTGTGCGACCGGGTGACCATCATCCGCCACGGAAAAGCCATCGAATCCGGCACCCTCGCCGACCTGCGCCACCTCACCCGGACCTCGATCACCTGCGAGACGACCCGCCCACCGACCGGCCTCGACGCACTGCCGGGCGTGCACGATCTCGTCGTCGAAGGCAACCGGGCCAGATTCCAGATCGACACCGTCGACCTCGACCAGGCCATCAGCCATCTCACCGGCTTCGGCATCCGAACCCTGACCAGCAGACCACCGACCCTGGAGGAACTGTTCCTGCGGCACTACGGCGACGAACTCGCCGCCTCCGGGGTACCGGAATCATGACAACGCTGACCGGCACCACCACCCTGATCCGCTTCTTCCTGCGCCGCGAACGGATCGCTCTGATCTGCTGGATCCTCGGCGGTACCTTCCTCTACTACTCCCAAGCCGTCGGCGTCGA
Organism: Nocardia sp. NPDC060259; assembly: GCF_042728775.1. NCBI lineage: Bacteria > Bacillati > Actinomycetota > Actinomycetes > Mycobacteriales > Nocardiaceae > Nocardia > Nocardia sp. NPDC060259. The sequence continues at coordinate 34,560 of NZ_JBHXAY010000026.1, read as the reverse complement.
CCTCGCCTACCCGACCCAGGCCGACCTCGATCGGGTCGCCGCCAGCATGGCGGGCAATGCCGCCATCGTGGCCATGGCGGGCCCGCCGCGGGTACTCGACACCATCGGCGGCCAAGTCGCCTTCCAGTCCGCGGCCTTCGGCATGATCGTGGCCGGACTGATGAGCATGTTCCTCATCGGCCGCCACACCCGCTCCAACGAGGAGACCGGCCGCGACGAACTCATTCGCTCCGGCGTCGTCGGCAGGCACGCCGCCTTCACCGCCGCGGCGGTTCTCACCGTCCTGGCAGACCTGATCTACGGGGCCGCGATCGCACTGAGCCTGATCTCCTACGGGTTGCCCGCCGCCGGATCCATCGCCCTCGGCGTCGGCGCCACCTGCGCGGGCCTGGTGTTCATGGCGATCGCGCTGCTGGCCGCCCAGCTCACCGAAAGCACCCGCGCTGTCTACGGCATCACCGGTGCGGCGATCGCGATCTCCTATGTCCTGCGCGCGGTCGGCGATGTGGGCAACGGGGTGCTGTCGTGGCTGTCGCCGCTGGGCTGGGGCCAGGCGATGCGACCCTACGACGGGGAGAGCTGGTGGCCGGTACTGCTGTCGCTGGCCGTCGCTGTCGCGGTGAGCGCGGCAGCGCGGCAAGTGCTCGATCACCGCGACTTCGGTGCCGGTGTCTTACCGCCACGACCCGGGCCTGCCCGCGCGGGCAGCGCCATGCACAGTGCGTTCGGGCTGGCCTGGCGCTTGCAACGCGGTTCCCTGATCGGCTGGTCGATCGGCATGCTGCTCGCGGGTCTGGCATTCGGCTCGATCGGCAACGACGTGGGCTCTCTGCTCGGTGACGTCGATCTGGGCGAACTGCTCGGCCAGGAGATGGGCAGCCTGGTCGATGCCTTCTACGCCATGTCGGCAGGCTTGCTGGCATTGATCGGTTCCGGGTACACGATCTCCGCAGGTCTGCGTCCGCGCGCGGAAGAGGCTGCCGGGCGCACCGAACCACTGCTGTCGACGAGCCTGCCCCGGCTGCGCTGGCTGGCCGGGCACACCGTCATCATGCTCGCGGGTTCGGCGGTGGTACTCGCGCTCGGCGGACTCGGCATGGGGCTGATGTACGGCGTGATCACCGGTGACATGTCCGAGCTGCTGCCCTTGCTCGGGGCATCGGTGACCTATCTGCCCGCGGTGTGGGTGCTCGGCGGAATCACGGTGGCGCTCTTCGGATTCCTGCCCTCGGCCACCTCGGGTGCGTGGATCGCCCTTGGTTTCTGTTTCGTCGTGTTGATGTTCGGCGCGACGCTGAGATTCCCGAGCTGGCTGATGAGCATCTCACCGTTCGACAACATCCCCCTGGTCCCCGCGGTGGCATTCGCGCCGACGCCGGTGCTGGCCACCACCCTGGTAGCGCTCGCCCTGTGCGTCGCGGGCGCGTACGGATTCCGGCGCAGGGATGTGGTGACCAACTGACAGCGGCGCTCAGGGTCGGGGGAGTAGCCCCAGGGTCAGGTGCCTGACCAGATCGTCGAGCAGGTCCTCGGAGTCGTAGTCGGCGGTGTAGCCCGAACCGACGAACGTCGCCAAGCCCTGCAGTGCCGCCAAAGCGGTCACGCCGAGACGTTTCGGGTCGCCGGGAACGATCTCACCGGCGGCCTGACCTTCGGCGATCAGCGCGATCGGCACGGCGAAGGCACGGTCGGCGGCGTCCTGGATCTCCGCGGCGCTCGAGCTGTGCCTGCGCGCGAACATCAGGGGGAGCAGCTCGGGATTGTCGACCGCGAAGCGCAGGTAGGCACGGGCGAACGTCTGCAGGCGCGCCGTGATCGGTTCGTCTGTCACGGCCTGCTCGAAGCACGCGCCGAGCCGTTCCAGTCCGGTCACGGCCAGCGCGTCCAGCAGTGCCTGCTTGTCGCGGAAGTGCCTGCTCGGAGCCGCGTGACTGACACCGGTATCGCGTGCCAGCTGACGCAGCGACAGGCCATCCGCGCCGACTGTGCGCAGCGCCGACTCGGCGTGCTGCAGCAACGCGGCGCGGAGGTCTCCGTGGTGATAGCGCGAGTGCAGGGACATGGTGCTAGCAGGATATCCGACACGCCAGCGAATGTTTGCATTGACTACTTTGTAGTCGCTGACTACATTAACGGTGCCATGACTGACAACACCGCGCCGACGCGCCCGCAGAGCAGCATGCCGATCCGCGAGTGGTTGGCGCCGATCACGCTGGTCACCGTGCTGGCCGCGCTCCTGGGAACCATGTACCTCGGCTACACCGCCGACCCCGAGAAGCACCTGCACGACTTCCCGATCGCCGTCGTCAACCAGGACGTCGGCGACACCCTCGCAGGCAAACCCGCCAACCTCGGCGCACAGATCACCACCGCACTGAGCGAGAACATCCCCGCTGAAAAGATCGACCTGCGCACAGTCGGCATCAACGAAGCCCAGCGCCAACTGCAGAACGGCGAGGTCTACGGCGCCATCGTCATCCCCGGCGACTTCACCAAACGCGTCGCCATCCTCGGCGCCTCGTCGATCGTCCCCGGCGACGTCGAACAGCCGATCATCTCCGTGCTGACCAACCCCCGCGCAGGCACCCTCGCCGCCCAGATCATGCACACCATCGCCGACCAGGCCATGACCCAGGTCAACACCACCGTCGGCACCCAGCTCTCCCAGCAGGTACACGGCGCGATCGGCGCCACCCCACTCAGCGGAGCGGCGCAACTGCAGCTCACCAAGCCCATCGACGTCGTCGTCGCCCCGTACCATCCGCTGCCCGAAGGCACCGGCCAGGGCCTGGCCGCCTTCTTCTACACCCTCGTCCTGCTGATCGTCGGCTTCAGCGGCGCGATGATGATCAACTCCCTCGTCGACGGCTCCCTCGGCTTCATCCCCGCCGAATACGGGCCATGGCACAAGGCGACCACCCCGGCCCGGATCAGCCGCTGGCGCACCCTGCTCATCAAGTGGGGGATCGCCGCGATCAGCGCGCCATTGGCATCCGGGGTGTTCCTCGGCGTCGGCGCCCTGCTCGACATGTCGATCGAGCGACCGCTGCTGCTGTTCCTCTACGGCACACTGGCCATCACCGCCATCGCCATCACCGGACTGTCGGTCATGGCCGCCTTCGGCACCGCGGGCCTGATGATCAACCTCATCGTGTTCGTCGTCCTCGGCATCCCGTCGTCCTCGGGCACCATCCCGCTCGAGGCCACGCCCCGCTGGATCGCCGATCTGGCCGCCTTCGAACCCATGCACCAGATCTATCTCGCCGTGCGCGCCATCCTGTTCTTCGACGGCCACCTCGAAGCGGGCATGAGCCAGGGACTCTGGATGACGCTCATCGGCCTGGTGATCGGACTGGTCATCGGCGCTGTCGCCACCCACACCTACGACCTGCGCGGCCTGCATCGCCTCGGCCTCGACCACAGCCAGGAACCGGCCACCGCGCAGTAGCGGCACCACCGACCGATCATCCAAGGAAGGGCACTCATGCGAGAGTTCGAAGCCCCCGCTTCCTACACCGTGCCGGAGTACGCGAACAATTCCGACAGCGTGTTCCGGCACGCGGAGCACGCGCCCGGCACGGTGCTGTTCACTGTCGCGACCGACAGCGGCGAACTCGCCGACGTCACCGCCGCCGAGTTCGCGCAGACCGTCACCGCCGTGGCGAAAGGCCTCATCGCCTCGGGCATCGAACTCGGCGACCGCATCGCCATCATGGCTCCCACCCGCTATGAGTGGGTCGTGCTCGACCACGCCATCTGGGCGGCAGGCGGCTGCACCGTCGCCATCTACGACAGCTCCGCCGCCGAGCAAGCCAAGTGGATCCTGCAGGACTCCGCGACACAGCTGCTGGTGGTCGACAGCGACAAGCACCGCAGGGTCATCGACGAGATCGACCCCGACGCCCTACCCGAGCTGCGCGAAATCCTGCAGATCGACAAGGGCGTCATCGCCGAACTCACCACCCGCGGCGCCGATCTGGACGACCACGCCGTCCACACGCGTCGCGCACAGGTCGGCGCCGCCGCACCCGCGACCCTGATCTACACCTCCGGCACCACCGGCCGGCCCAAGGGCGTGCTGCTCTCGCACGCGAACCTCTATGCCGAGTCGAAGTCCGACCGCATCGCCCTGGAGGAGTTCGTCACCGAGGGCAACAAGACCCTGATGTTCCTGCCGCTGGCGCATGTCTTCGCCCGTGCCGTCACGCTGGCCGCACTCGACGCCAAGGTTGTCGTCGCGTTCAGCTCCGACTGGTCCACGCTCGTCGACCAGTTCGGCGCCTTCCGCCCGAACTTCATCCTCGCCGTGCCGCGCGTCTTCGAGAAGGTCTTCAACGGCGCGAAGCAGAAGGCACACGCCGCAGGCAAAGGCAGGATCTTCGACCGAGCCACCGAGACGGCCATCGCCTGGAGCGAGTCACTCGACAACGGCGGCCCCGGACTCCTGCGCACACTCGAACACGCCCTGTTCGACAAGCTCGTGTATCGCCAGCTGCGCCTGGCCCTCGGCGGACAGTGCGAGGGCGCGGTATCCGGTGGCGGACCGCTCGGCGCGCGCCTCGGCCACTTCTTCCGCGGTGTCGGTATCCCCATCTACGAGGGCTACGGACTCACCGAGACCACCGCCGCGATCACCGTGAACACCCCGAAGAACACCAGGGTCGGCACCGTGGGACGCCCGACCGAGGGCCACGGCATCAAGATCGCCGACGACGGCGAACTCCTGCTGCGCGGCCTCGTCGTTTTCCACGAGTACTGGGGAAACCCCGACGCCACCGCGGACGCCTGCACCGACGGCTGGTTCCGCACCGGCGACCTCGGCGCCATCGACCGCGACGGCTACCTCACCATCACCGGCCGCAAGAAGGAAATCCTCGTCACCGCCGGCGGCAAGAACGTCTCACCCGGCTCGCTCGAGGACTCGCTGCGCGCACACCCACTGATCGGCCAGGCGATGGTGGTCGGCGACGGCCGCCCCTTCATCGGCGCCCTGATCACCCTCGACCCCGAAGCCCTTCCAGGATGGAAGCAACGCCACAACCTGCCCGCCGACACCCCGATCGAGCAACTCGTCGAGAACCCCGACCTCGTCGCGGAGATCGACGCCGTGGTCGCGGAGACCAACACACTGGTATCCCACGCCGAGGCCATCAAGAAGATCCGCATCCTGTCCGCGGACTGGTCCGAGGCGACAGGCGAACTGACCCCGAAGATGTCACTCAAGCGGGCGGCTGTCATGAAAAAGCATGCCGCCGACGTGGACGAGATCTACGCCTGAGTCCTCGGGGGCTGGCGGATCTGGAGTTCGCCGGGGCGCGGGCGGTACTGTGATCAGGCATGTTTCCGGGATGCGGTTCGCCCGCAGCGTTCGTGCCTCGTGCTTCCACGCTGGAAGGACACCGGTTCATGTGTATGTCCTGCGAGGGTCAAGACAGCGGGCAAGGACATCCAGGTCTGACTCGCCGATCGGCGATAGCTGGGATGGGTTCGGCGGCCACACTGTTCGCAGTCGCAGCGTGTGGTTCGTCGAACAACGCGGACAAGACGTCACCGGTCAGCGCCACAGCGACGCCCGCGCCGGCGTCGCCGGTGAAGCTGGGTGTCGTCCTGCTCGGAACCCGCGCCGGGCCCTACGTCCAGGGCGATCGGACCGGAATATCCACGGCTCTGGTTGTCGACGGCCAGGTCTATCTGGTCGACTGCGGCCAATCGTCGGTGTGGCAGTACCACCGCGCCGGATTGAAGTTCGCCGCCTTGAAGAACATCTTCATCACCCACCTGCACGCCGACCATGTGGCCGACTACAACAACTTCTTCATGCTGGGCGGCTCCACCGATGTCCGGGTAGCCGACGGCGTGTCGGCGCCGGTACAGGTCTACGGGCCAGGATCCGCCGGTGGGCTGCCACCCGCTTTCGGCGGAGCAGACCCACCCGTGGCCTCGCCGGGCGATCCGACACCTGGCCTGGCGGATCTGACTCGCCGATGCAACGAGGCGTTCGCCTACAGCAACAACGTGCTCATGCGTGACACCGGCTTGCAGGACACCTCGGCCATCGCGGTCGTCCACGAGATCGCCCTGCCGGAGGTCGGCGCCAGCTACACCGATACGGCACCGGCGACCGCACCGTTCCCGGTCATGACCGACGACCACGTGCAGGTCACCGCGACGCTGGTCCCGCACGGCCCGGTATTTCCTTCGTTCGCGTTCCGGTTCGACACCGAATACGGTGCGGTCACCTTCTCTGGAGATACCACCAACTCCGAGAACCTCGTCCAACTCGCCCGCGGTTCACAACTGCTCGTCCATGAGGCGATCAACACCGAGGGCGGAATCCTGTCTCCCGCGGCACAATCGCACATGCGCGAGTCACACACCCCGGTGCAGCAGGTCGGCACCATCGCCGCCGGCGCCGACGTCCCCACACTCGTGCTTTCACACATCGCCGACTTCGGCCCCACCGCGACGGTCGATCCGGCGCAATGGACCCGCTGGGCTCAGCAGGGATACTCCGGCGAGGTGATCATCGGCAACGACCTGCAGTCGATCACCCTCCGATAGCAAGCTCGGCCGACGGGACCGATCGACCTGCTCGACGGCCACTCCTGATGGACGCCACCATGCCGAGCGCAGCGAGAACCGCGAATGTCGCGAACAACCATCGTGCCGGGGTTGCTCCGCCCGTATCGGTCGCGTTCACCACCACCCCGGCCAAGCCAGCGCCGAAGGCACCGCAGACCAGCTGAACGGTGTTGATCGCCGCGGCGGCCCGGCCACCTTCGCCGGGGTCGTCGACACCGCCCATCGCCCACGCCGAAAGGTGCGGCCACGCCATACCGATGCCGGCACCGGTGAGCAGCAGTGCCAGCACCCAGCCGGCAACGACCCCTGCCGAGGCGTTGTCGACCTGGCCGACCGCCGCCGACATCAAACCGACCGCCATGACCAGTGGTGCCAAGGCGACGATCCGAACGATCGCTCGCGTGCCCGTCACCGACGCACTGACGATCTCACTCATCGTCCACCCGACAGCCAGTGCCACTCCGAGGAAGCCCGCCGCCACGGGCGTGAGATGCGCGAGCCGCTGACCGAAGTAGGGCACGTACATGTCGACCATGGTGGCGGCCATGAGCATGCCGAGCGTCAGATAGACCCACTTCAATGGGCCGGGCCGAAATGCGGTAGGTGGCAACACAGCTGCCGTCGCCCGGCGATCGACGGCGATGAACGCGCCGACAAAGCCTGCCCCGACGACGAGCAGTGCCACCGTCCAGCCGACATTGCGGGGGAGGGCCGCGACGCTGATCGCCAACGCGGCCGAGGCGAGCAGGAGCAGCGACCACACCGGGATCCGGTCCGGTTTTCGCGGTGGCTCGCCCGTGCGTGCAGGCAGAGCGAACGGCACCAGCGCCGCGATGAGTCCGGTCAGGATCAGCAGTGCCCCGAAAGCCCAACGCCACGAACTGGATTGCGCGAACAAACCGCCGGCCGCTGGGCCCAGCAGCGTGCCGACTCCCCACATCGCCGAGACGAGCGCTGAGGCTTTCGTCCACAAGGTCTGCGGAAGAGCCGAGTTGATCACCGAATAGCCCAGGCCCGCGATCATGCCGCCTGCCGCGCCCTGGACGGTCCGTCCCGCCAGCAGGAACTCCATCGTCGGTGCCATCGCACACATCGAGGTGCCGAGACCGAACACGGTCAGCCCCACCAGATACGACCATCGGGCCCCCAGCCGGGCCAGCGTCGCACTCACCGTGGTGGCGGCAATGACGGAGGCGACCAGGTACACGGTGGTCACCCAGGCGTAGAGGCGCTGGCCGCCGATTTCGGCCACGGTGCTCGGCAGCAGGCTGATCGTCAGAAATTCGTTGGTGGCGTACAGTCCCACGCCACCGGCCAGCACTGTCGAGGCCGCGAGGTATTTCGGGCCCAGTAGTTCCCGCCAGGTGCCGCTGATTGCCGTCGCCGTACCCGTCATGGCGGTGATGCTACGACCACAACTTTGCTCGAGGTCAACAGTCGCGCGCTACTTCCCCGTAACGCCGGCCAGCCAGCTGATTCCGGGCCAGGATTTAGGCAATCTGATCAAGCCACCCAGTGCGAGCAACACCAGGTCCTCATATCCCTCGCGCATCTCCGCGAGGTGATCCCAGGCTCGATGCCGCTGGACGGCATCCTCCATATGATGCAGGGCCCAATGCGCGCACGCCGAGGCTTCGGCGACCCGCGCGATCACCCCGCCCACCGAATCGGTTCCCCGGGGCGTCCCCGCCCGCGGCCGGGGAAGCTGCGCGGCGATCCACGCATCGATCTCGTGGACAACCCCAGCGACTTGCCGGCGAATCGTCTCGGCCGACGGGTCACCTAGCCACGCCCGATACAGCGATCCGAGCGTTCCCGCCCACTGCGCCAGCGGGCAATCACTGTCGGTGGATCCACTGACCGCGCGCAGCAGATCCTGCGGTGACAGAAACGGACCGTATTGCGGAGGCACACGCAAACCGGGACTCTCCACCATCGTCCGAGTCACCTGGCGAGCTGGTTCGGCGTTACCCGAGCCATCCTCGATATTCGAGGTGCGAGATGCACACTTCTATCGACATACACGATGATCTCCTGAAACAGGCACGTCGAAGGTGAACCACACGCCTGTGAAGAATTAGCTTTCTCCTAGGTTGGGACGGACACCGCTGTCCTTCCGCGAGACCCCGCCTGATCAGGGATACTGGGCGCTTGCCCAACCATCCGGCTACGCGGTACTCGCGAGTAACAAGGTAGCAGTCATGTGACGAAGCACACCAACTCCTCCGCGAAGTCTCAGCAAACTCTCATGTAACGCGACGGGCATGGAGGCGATGACGCAGACCGATGCCGACCGACGACCCCGCAAACTGCCCGCAGGCGGCGGGGCGACGACGCGGCATCCCATACACGACACGATCGACAGAGCTCGACTCGCCTGTTTTGTAATCGATTGTGCCGCAACATGATTCAATGCTCGAATGCAGAATCGTCCCTACCGCGTGCACCAGCACGCACTTGGAGTGGTCAGCCAGTGCGTCACTGTCGCCGACCGATTGACCGCGTCGATGCGTTGTCTCGACGCCCTGGTCGAGGGCGTGATCGGCGAGGATCCGACAGCACGTGCCGAGTTCGACCACTACCTCGTGGCCGCGGGCGCATCGATCGCCTCGGTCGAAACCGTCGGCAGACGAGTAGTCGCCGAGCTCGAAGAGTGCGCACGAGTGCCGGCACCCACGGTCCAACGCAACGCAGTGGCCGGTCAGCGCAACCGATGGGCGGGCTCGGTCGGCGCGATCCTGTTGACCGAACACCTACGATCCTTGACCGCGCTGTGCCATGCCACCAACGCCAGTGGCTGCTCTGCCGGACTGGCCGCAATACGTGACATCCTCGCCGATTCCTCGCCCGACGGGCGACTGCTGCGCGCGAGCATCCTCCGCACCGGCGCGGCGGCGAAGACCCTTCAAGGCATCGCCGACGATCTCTTGGCGGTCGCGCACATGTTCGGCGACGCACTGATCCAGGGCGAGGAATTCAACTACTCCTGAGTTCCTTCCCCAGCCCCACTAATTCGTCACTGTGACGAATTAGTGGGGCTGGGGAAGTGGAGGGGGAGTGTCGAGCCCGGGCCTCCGATTCCTCGGATTCGGCGCAATTCGTGTGCATTCCGGGCCCCAGATCGGCCGATTCGAACATTCATCATGAGCGGTCGTCAATTGACTCGGCGTCGAAAATCGCTCAATTCGTCGTCACATCGCCGAAGCGCCTGCGTCAGCGGAGAACGAACGGTCGCGCGCGCACGCAACACGGTCGTGGACGCTCCGGCGCCGACGCGACAGTGATTGGCGCACACTGCAATACGGCATGCACTGCAAAAACATCCGAAAACCTCACCTGACCGCTTTCGTTCAAACGCCGATAATGCACATTATGTCAAGTAACGGTCGGATATGCCTCTACCCCAGCAGGTCGACTTCGTCGCACAATGAATGCATGACTCATGGGTTTCGTACAGGTTTGGCGGACCCTGGAATGGTGCCGCGCTTCCTCCCCGACTTTCTGCTGCGGAATAGTCAGATGCTCGCGATTGCCGCGGGTTGCGACTCGCTGTGGATGCCGGATCATCTGATCGCGGCCTTTCCCGCTTCGATCTGGCAGCCGAAGTATGTCGGCGGTGCACGGCTCGCGGACAAGGCGAACGCCTTTTACGAGCCGTGGACGGTGCTCGGCTACCTCGCTGCTCGCAATCGTCTCGCCCGCAAGCGGCTCGGTGTCGCGGTCACCGACGCCGGCCGTCGGAATCCGGCGGTGACCGCGCAGGCGGCGGCATCACTGCACCTGTTGAGCCGTGGGCGCGCGATTCTCGGGATCGGTCCGGGTGAGCGCGAGGGAAACGAGCCGTACGGGGTGGACTGGTCGAAGCCGGTGGCCCGGTTCGTGGAAGCGGTGGCCACGATCCGCTGCCTGTGGGATTCCGGCGGCGAACCGGTCAGCCGGGACTCGGAGTACTTCCCTCTCCATGATGCGGTCTTCGACGTTCCGCCGTACAAGGGCACCCGGCCCGAGATCTGGATCGGTGCGCACGGGCCTCGGATGCTGCGGGTCACCGGACAGTACGGCGACGCCTGGTGCCCCGCGTTTCCGCAGCTGCCGAAGGAATACGCGGAGAAGCTCGATCTCGTGCGGAGCGCCGCGTCGGATGCAGGCCGTGACCCGTCGGCGATCCTTCCGGCTGCCTACTTCTGGATGCTGGTCGGCCGCAGTCCGGCCGAAGTCGACGAGTTGATGGGAGCCGTGGTGCCGCGAGCGATGTCTCTGGTCGCGCCGGCCGGTATGTGGCGGCGGCATGGCGTCGAGCATCCACTCGGCCCGACGTTCAGTGGTCTCCAGGACATACTCCCCCAGACCATCGACGAAGAAACCGCGCTCGCCTACGCGAAGCTGGTGCCGCCGTCGCTGGTACGCGAGGTCTTCGTCGTCGGCACGCCCGCCGAGATCCTGGAGCAGATGGCCGAGCGCCGCGATCACGGTGTGCGGTACGCCGTGGCCATGAATTTGAGTCCCATGCATCCGAGCTTGCGGACGGGCCTGGGTGCGTCGGTTCCCTTCCTGCAGGTCATGCGCGGGCTTCGTCGGCTGTGAGTCTGTGCGGCGGGCACAAACCGCGCGGACTCAGATCGGTGCGGTGAGCACGTGGCGGTACCAGCGGCACACCCCGAGGGCGAAGCGGAGCTCGAAGTTGTCTGTGTCCACAGCGATTCCGTACCGGCCGGTGAGTTGCTGGATGCGGTATTGGACGGTGTTGCGGTGGACCTGGAGTACCCGGGCGGTGCGTGAGTAACTGCCGCTTTCGGCGAGAAACACTTCCAGGGTGTGGCGCAGTAGTTCGGTCTTGGCGTTGTCGACCGCGAGCGGTCCGAGGACGCGGTGGACGAGATCGGCGAGTTCCTCCGGCTCATCGGCCAGGAGCGCGAAGGGCGCGACCGCGTCGAAATCGATGACGGCGGGTGCGGACTGCCCGGCGGCCACGGCCAGTGCCTTCGCCCGCGCCGCGCTGCGGGCCGTGCGCCGGAATCCCGGTACTCCCCCGCCGACGGATCCGAAGGCGACGCGCACGGGCAGGCCGGAGGCCTTGATCTGGTCGGTGAGCCGGTCGAGCGAGAACTCCTCGGCGGGAACCCACACCCGCATGTCGCGGTCGCCGGTGGTCGCGACCATGTCGGTGCCGCCGCCGGGGAGGGTCGCGGCGATCAGCTGGCGTGTCAGCTCGAGCGCGCGCGCGGCGTCCGCGCCGGCGGCGCCCGCCTGCGTCCATACCTCGGCCGCCAGGTGCTGTCGGTCGAGGCGGTAGCCCAGCGCTGCTTCGGCGGCGGGGAGGTCGATGTCGTCGCCGTCGAGGAGCCGGGTGATCCACTGCTGGCGGGCCGCTTGGCGGCTGCTGAGCCAGCGATCGCGTTCGGTCTCGTAGATTCGGCCCATCGAGGAGTTGAGGCGGTCCAGGTAGGTGCCCGCGAATCGGAGCAGCTCCGCGATCCGGGCGGCCTGGTCGGTGCTCGGCACGGCGAGGATCAGTCCGATGGCCGCGTCCAGCATCCGGTATTGCCCCAGCCCGTAGGCGCGCAGGAGCACGGTCAGCGGTACGCCGCGCCGGGCGAGGCGCTGGGCGTAGGCCGCGGCGCCCGCGGGTGGGGCGACGGTGGCCGGATCGATATTGTTGGCCAGGACGTACTGCACGAGGGCGATGTTCTCGGCGATGCTGGCGGCGCGCATCTCGGCGAGGTCGAAGGCGATGTCGGTGACCGGGATCATCTGCTCGGTCACCCGGATGAGGTCGTCGGTGATCGATACGGTCTGTGGACCCAGCGCCTGACCGACCCACACCAGTGATCCGTATGTCGCCACGGGTGGCGCTCCGTCCGTTGAACAAAAACTGTCGACGATATTGTGCCATGTGCACAAATTTCAGCGGCAGAGTGCGCTCGACGTCGGTGCGCGCACCGATTGTGTGGTCGTGACAGCGTGACGTGTGGTGTCATGGTCGCCGAACGCCCCGATATCGACTCCTTCTTGCTTGTTCGACACTGGTCCACCACCCGGTAGGCCCAGAATCCGACAGGGTTCGTGGGTCATCGCAGAGATGTGGGCCGGACGTGTGAAGGATGTTGTACCCGGATGGTTGAAGTGCGTCGTGCATCGCGAGGTCGGGGCAACCGCAAGTCGAGTACTCCCCTCTTCTCGCAGCTGCTGACCGCTGCCGTGGACACCGCGGCCGACGCCATCGCGATCACCTCCTCCCCTGACGGCGGTGCGCGGCGCGAGCTCACCTATACCGAGCTCGACGAGTCCTCGTCGCGGCTGGCCAGGGATTTGCTGGACCGCGGGGTCGGTCCGGGCGATGTCGTCGCGCTGGGTTTCACCCGTTCGATCGAGTCGGTGCTGGCGGTATGGGCGGTGGCCAAGACCGGCGCCGCCTATGTTCCGGTCGACCCGGCGCTGCCCGCGGACCGGATCGCCTACCTGGTCGCCGACTCCGGCGCGGTGCTCGGTCTCACCTGCTCGGCGCACCGGCAGGCGATGGGCGACGGGATCGAGTGGGTCGAGATCGATGCCGCGCCGCATCGTGATCGGATCGCGGCGCGTCCCGCGCACCCGATCTCCTATGTCGACCGGGTGCGTCCGTTGACCGATCAGCATCCGGCCTACGTCATCTACACGTCGGGGTCGACCGGTCGCCCCAAGGGCGTGGTCGTCACCCACACCGGTTTGGGTGCCTTGGTCGCGGCGGCGCGGGAGCGCTATTCGGTCGACGCGGACGCCAGGGTGCTGCATGTGTGCTCGCCGAACTTCGATGTCTCGGTGCTCGAGCTGCTGCTGACATTCAATTCCGGCGCCACGCTGGTGGTCTCTCCCCCGACGGTGTTCGGTGGTTCCGATCTGGCCGTGCTGTTGCGCCGGGAACGGGTGACCCATGTGCTGATCACCCCGGCGGCGCTGGAGTCCGTCGATGCGCACGGGCTGGATGCGTTGCGGGTCGTTGTCGTCGCTGGTGACGCGTTCGGCCCTGCTCTCGTGGATCGGTGGGCGGTCGGTGGCCGGGCCTTCTTCAACGGGTACGGACCGACCGAGACCACCATCCTGGCGACCGGCAGCGCCGAGTTGCTGCCGGGACAGCCCATCACGATCGGTGCGGCCTTCGCCGGAGTCGGTGCGATGGTGCTGGATTCGCGGTTGCGGCCGGTTCCCGCCGGCGTCGCGGGTGAGTTGTATCTGTCGGGTCCCGCACTTGCCCAGAGTTATCTGGGCAGGCCGGGGCTCACCGCGGATCGGTTCGTCGCGGCGCCGTTCGCGGGTGCGGCGGGGTCACGGATGTACCGGACCGGTGACCTCGTTCGCCGCACGCCGGGCGGTGAGCTCGAGTACCTCGGCCGTTCCGATTTCCAGGTGAAGATCCGCGGGTTCCGTATCGAACTCGGCGAGATCGATACGGCGCTGACCGTGCATCCGGACCTCGAATACGCCGTCACCATGGGAGTGACAGCGGACTCCGGTGCGACGGTGCTGGTGTCGTATGTGCTGCCCCGCCAGGGTGTTTCGGTCGATACCGAGGAGGTGGCCCGTTTCGTCGGGACGTCTCTGCCCGGTCATATGGTGCCCACCGTCATCGTGGTGCTGGACGAGATCCCGCTGACGCCCAACGGAAAGCTCGATCGCGCCGCGCTGCCCGCACCGGTGTTCGGTGCGGTCGGGTCGCGGGCCCCGGAGGGTCCGGTCGAGACCCGGATCGCGGAGTTGTTCGCCCAGGTGCTGGGTGTGGAGCAGATCGGTGCCGAGGATTCGTTCTTCGCGTCGGGCGGGGACAGCATTCTGTCCATCCAGCTGGTGACGCGGGCGCGGGCGGCGGGTATCTCGTTCACTCCGCAGGATGTGTTCGCGCAGCGGACCGTCGCCGGGCTGGCGCGGGTGGCGGTGCTGGGTGGTGAGCAGGCGCCCGCGCTGCCGGAGTTGCCGGGTGGTGGTGTGGGTGAGATTCCGCTGACCCCCGTCCTGGCTGCCTCGCTGGCGGGCGGGCGGATTTTCGGCCGGTTCAGTCAGCAGATGGTGCTGGCCTTGCCTGTCGGCATCGACCGGGACGGCGTGCTGAGCACCCTTGCCGCGGTGGTCGATCATCACGACATGTTGCGTGCTCGTCTGCGGGAGCTCGATAGGCGCTGGCTGCTGGAGACGCTGCCGCCGGGCGCTGTGGACGTGAACGGGCTGCTCACCCGCACCGATATCCCGGCGGGCCGGACCGAAGATGAGCTCGCCGATATCGCCGCGGCCGCGATGGATTCCGCGCTCGCCGCGCTGGACCCGCTGGACTCCCGGATGATCGCCTTCGGGTGGCTGTCGCGGGAGGACGGTCAGGACGGGTTGATCGTCGCGGCGAATCACGCGGTGATCGACGGTGTTTCCTGGCGAATCCTGTTGTCGGACTTGGTCGCCGCGTGGGCGCAGTATTCGGCCGGGCAGCCGATCGTGTTGCCTGCGGTGGGGACCTCGTTGCGCCGATGGGCGCACGCGCTGTCCGACGCGGCGGCGGGTCGCCGCGACGAGCTCGACCATTGGCAGCGCACTCTGGCGGTTCCCGATCCGCTGCTCGGTGACCGGCCGCTGGATGCTGCCGTCGATACCGCGCCCACCGTGCGGACTTTCAGCGTCACGGTGCCTGCCGATGTCACGCAGGCGGTGCTGACGGAGTTGCCGACGCTGTATCGCGCGGGCGCCGAGGACGGGTTGCTGGCCGCGCTGGCGCTGGCGGTGCGTCTGTGGCGGGCCCGCCGTGGGGTCGATGCGCCGGCGACGCGGGTCCGTCTGGAAGGTCATGGCCGTGAGACCTCGGTGGTCGACGGCGCGGATCTGACGCGGACGGTCGGCTGGTTCACCAGCATGTATCCGGTCGCTCTCGATCTGAGCGGGATCGATGCCGAGGCCGCGTGGCGCGGTGGCGAGGCTACCGCCGCGGTGGTCAAGGCGGTCAAGGAGCAGCTGCTGGCGGTGCCGCACAAGGGCATCGGCTTCGGCATGCTGCGGCATCTGGACAGCGAGTCCGCGGCCGCGCTGGGTGGCGCGCTCGGCCAGGTCGGCTTCAATTACCTGGGTCGTGTGTCGGCAGGCGAGGTGGCGGAGACGTTCGCCGATGCCGGGTGGCTGCCCACCGCCGACTGGGGCGAGCCCGCGGCGGAGCAGGATCCCGCGCTGCCCGCGGCCGCCGTGGTCGACATCAACGCACTGGCCACCGGCACCGACACCGGTGTGGAGTTGCGGGCGTCGTTCTCCTACGCGTCGGGGATCATCGACGAGGCGTCGGTGCGGGAGCTGGCCGACTGCTGGACGGCGGCGCTGACGGTGCTGGCCGATCATCTGTGTGATCCGGCGGCCGGTGGCCTGTCCCCCGCCGATGTTCCGCTGGTGCGGGTCACCCAGGCGGAACTGGACATCTGGCAGCGTGAACGTCCCGGGTTGAGTGATGTGTTGCCGTTGGCGCCGTTGCAGCTCGGATTGTTGTTCCTGGCGCAGGTTTCGCCTGCGGATCCGTATCTGGTCCAGTTGGCTGTCGAGCTGGCGGGCGCGGTGGATATCGATCGCTTGCGGCGGGCGGCGCAGGCCGTTCTCGACCGGCACGCGATCCTGCGCACGTCGTTCGGTTCCGCGGCGACGGGTACGCCGGTCGGTTTCGTCGCCGAGGGTGTGACGGTTCCGTGGCGGATCGTCGACACCGTCGAGGCCGACGCCGAGGCATTCCTGGCGGCGGACACGCGGATCGGCTTCGACCTGTCGTCGGCGCCTCTGCTCCGGTTCACCGTGTATCGCCGCGCCGACGGCGGCATGCATCTGGTGCTGACCGCCCACCATCTGCTGGTCGACGGATGGTCGATGCCGTTGCTGATGCGGGAACTGCTGATCTGCTACGCGACCGACGGCGGGCCTGCGGTGCTGCCGCGGGTCCGGCCCTACCGCGACTATCTCGCGTGGCTGGACGGTCAGGATCGTTCCGCCGCGTTGGCGGGTTGGTGCGAGGCCTTGTCCGGGCACGAGCCCACTGTGCTGACGGCCGCGGTCGCGCCGCCCGCCGAGCACGCAACCGGTTACGGGATGTCCACTCTGGAGCTGTCATCGGCCGAGGCCGAGGTTCTGACGGCGTGCGCGGCGGCCGGCGATGTCACGGTCAACACGCTGTTCCAGGCGGCGTGGGGGCTCGTGCTGGCCGGGGCGGTCGGTCGCGATGACGTGCTGTTCGGCGCTGTGGTGTCGGGACGGCCGCCGCAGCTCGACGGAATCGACGGCATGGTCGGCCTTTTCGCGAACACCGTCCCGGTGCGTGTCCGGTTCGACGGTGACGCATCGCTGCGCGTACTGCTGTCGCGGTTGCAGTCCGAGCAGGTCGCGCTGCTCGACGGTCACCATCTGGGGCTGACCGATATCCAGCGGGCCGCGGGTGCGGGTGAGCTGTTCGACACGCTGATGGCGTACGAGTCGTACCCGGTTGATACCGAGGGGATGCGGCGTGCGCACGGGGCGATCGACGGGTTGGAGATCGTCGACGTCCAGGCCGCCAATGCCACGCACTATCCGGTGGCGGTCGGGGTCGAGGTGGGCGACGGAATCCGGGTCGGCCTGCAGTATCGGCTCGACACGATCGGCGACGATATCGCGCGAGCGTTGGCTCAGCGATTACGCGTGATCCTCGATGCGATCGTCGAGACACCGGACCGAACCGTCGCAGAGCTCCTCGACACCCTGGCCCAGCGCGATGACCCGCTCGCGCGGACCGCGTACTGGCGTGCCGTGCTCGCGGACCTGCCCGCGGAATTGAACCTTCCGGCAGACCGTCCGCGTCCCGCCTTGCCGGTGAAGGCCGACGAGCGTGTCGGTTTCGCGATGTCGGCCGTTCTGCACCGGCGGCTGGGTGAGGTCGCCGATGCGCATGACACCACGGTGTTCTCCGTCGTCCATGCGGCCTTCGCGGTCCTGCTCGCGCGGCTGTCCGGCAGCCAGGACATCGCGATCGGCACCCCGTGCCCGCAGGTGCCGGATGCGCGGACGGTGGTGCTCCGACTACCGGTGCCGGGCGGCGCGCGCTTCGACGAATTGCTCTCCGACGCCACCGAGGTCGCCTGGCAAGCCTTCGCTCGACCGGGGCTGTCGTCGGCGGAACTGACGGCCATGAGCGCACCGGACGTGCGGGTCATGATGGTGCCCGAGGCGCGGCCGGTGCCGGCGCAATCCGATCTCGTGCTGAGCTGGCACACGAACCCGGAGGGCGGTCTCGACGCCGAGTTCGCCTTCGCCGGTGCACTGTTCGACCGGAACACCGTATCGATTTTCGCCGACCGGCTACTGCGTGTGCTGATGGCCGTGACGGCGCAGCCACACACGGTGGTCGGTGAGCTCACGATGCTCAGCGCTGGCGAGTTCGCGGCCCTGACCGCGCGACCCGCCTGCCCTGAACCTGCTGAATTGTTCCCTGACCTGATGTCGCGTGGTGTCGGGCTGGGCCGGGATCGGATCGCGATCCGGCACCGCGGCCGCTCGATCACCTATGGCGAACTGGACGCACAGACATCGCGGCTGGCGCGCGAGCTGATCGCCCGTGGTGTCGGACCGGAAGTCGCTGTCGCCGTTGCCCTACCGAGATCTTCGGACATGGTTGTCACCGCGCTGGCGATCGCGAAGGCCGGTGGCATCCACGTGCCGATGGACCCCGGCTATCCCGCGCAGCGTCTCGGGCATCTGGTCGCCGATTCGGGAGCCGCGTTCGGCATCACCGCGACCGAACATGTGGACCGTCTGCCTGATGGCGTGGAGTGGCTGAGGCTCGACGACCCCGCAGTCGAACTGGCCTGTGCCGCGCACGCCGCCACACCTGTCACCGATGCGGACCGTCTCGCGCCGCTGCGGGTGCAGCACCCCGCCTATGTCATCTACACCTCGGGCTCCACGGGTCTGCCCAAGGGTGTCACGGTGACCCACTCAGGGTTGGGCGATCTCGTGGACGAGGCGGTCCGCCGCTACGAGCTCACGCCGGATCACCGTTTCCTGCACATCTGCTCGCCTTGCTTCGACCCGTCGGTGCTCGAGTGGCTGTGCGCGTTCGCCACCGGGGCGACGCTGGTTGTCGTGCCCGCCGAGATCGTCGGTGGCGTCGAACTCGCCGAGATCCTGGCCGGCGAGTCCGTCACACACGCGATCATCACCCCCGCCGTGCTCGGCACGCTGGACCCGGCCGGACTGGACCAGCTCGAGCTCGTGTCGGTCGGCGGTGACGTGACCACGCCCGAGCTGCTGGCGAAATGGCAGCCGGGTCGCCGCTACCTCAACGGCTACGGCCCCACCGAGACCACGATCATCTCCTCCTACGCCGAACTCGTTGCCGGACATCGCATCACGATCGGCGCTCCGGTGCAGTCGACCTCGGCGATGGTGCTGGACGCCCGGTTGAACCCGGTCGCGCCGGGCGTCATCGGCGAGCTGTATCTGGCCCGGAACGCGCTGGCCCGCGGCTACCGAAACCAGCCTGGGATGACCGCGTCCCGATTCGTCGCCGACCCCTGGGGCGTCCCAGGGGCGCGGATGTATCGCACGGGTGATCTGGTGCGCCTGCGCAATGGTGAGCTCGACTACCTGGGTCGCGCCGACACCCAGCTCAAAGTGCGCGGGTTCCGCATCGAGCCGGGCGAGGTCGATGCCGTGCTCGCCGGCCACGCGGACGTCGAATCCGCGGTGACGGTGGGCCGGACGACGGCATCCGGGTCGACGACCCTGGTGTCCTATGTCCTTGCCGCGCAGGACCGTACGGCCGATCCGGCCACGCTCACCGAGTACGCCACGCACTGCCTGCCTGCCCACCTGGTGCCCTCGGCGATCGTGGTCCTCGACGCGATGCCGCTGACCTCCAACGGCAAGCTCGACCGCAAGGCACTACCGGAACCCGTCGCCGTGACCGCGGCGGCCCGGGAACCGCTGGGGGAACTGGAGACGCGCCTGGCGGACCTGTTCGCCCGTGTACTCGGCGTGCCGTCGGTCGGCGTCCACGATTCGTTCTTCGCGATCGGTGGCGACAGCATTCTGTCGATCCAGCTGGTCTCGCTCGCCAGGGCGGCGGGCATCGTCTTCACGACGCGGGAGGTGTTCGAGCACCGCACCGTGGCGAAACTGGCCGAGATCGCCGCGCTCGACAGTCCTTCCGCGCCGATTCTGGCGGAGCTGGCGGGCGGTGGCGTCGGCGAGGTCGCGGTGACGCCGGTGCTGGCCGAGTTCCTGACCGGCGGATCCAGTGACCGGTTCGCTCAGACCATGGTCCTGGCGCTGCCCGATGACATCGATCGAGCAGGTCTGGTCGCCACCATTGCCGCGGTGCTGCGTCACCACGACATGCTGCGTTCTCGCCTGCGACACGATGGCGACCGGTGGCAGCTCGAGGTGTTGCCTGCCGACGCCGTCGACGCGAACTCGCTGGTTTCCGAACTCGACGCGGCCGACGCGAACGGCACTGAGCTGACCCGGATCGGCAGCGCCGCAATGGATTCCGCGCTGTCGTCGCTCGATCCCGCGGACGCGCGGATGATCGCCTTCACCTGGGTGCGCAGGCACGGCGCACGCGATGTGCTCGCGGTGGCCGCCCACCACTACGTCATCGACGGCGTGTCCTGGCGGATCCTGCTCCCCGACCTGGTCGTCGCCTGGGCGCACTACGCTGCGGGACAGGAGATCTCGCTGCCGCCCGTCGGCACCTCGTTCCGCCGCTGGTCGCACGGTCTGGCGGCGGCGGACCGCACCGCCGAACTCGGCTACTGGCGACAGGTCATCTCCACCCCGGACCCACTGCTCGGCGAACGCGCGCTGGACCGCTTGCTCGACACCGAGTCGACCATGCGGTCGATCACGGTGCAGGTACCGGTCGAGGTCACCGAATCGCTGCTCACGACACTGCCCGCCCAGTACCGGGCGGGCGCCGACCACGCCCTGCTCGCCGCCCTGGCCCTCGCCGTGCGCGACTGGCGTTCTCGGCGCGGCGTCGACGCCGACACCCTCCGTATCCGGCTCGAAGGGCACGGGCGCGCGGAAGACACGGTCCCCGGCGCCGATCTGACGCGCACCGTCGGCTGGTTCACCAGCGTCTACCCCGTCGTCGTCGACCTGTCCGGCGTCGCCGCCACCGACGACGGGCTCGCTGCGACAGTGCGGACGGTCAAGGAACAGCTGCTGGCGGTGCCCGACAACGGCATCGGTTTCGGCCTCCTGCGCCACAATCCCGATACCCGGAGCCGACTAGTCGGCGATATCGGCCAGATCGGCTTCAACTACCTGGGCCGCGCGACCACGGCCACCCAGCCCTCGGGCGACGCCGCCTGGCTGCCCACGGCCGAGCTCGGCGATATCGAGGTCGATTACGACCCCACCCTGCCCGCGAGCGCGGTCCTCGACATCAACGCCATCGCCGTCAACACCGAGTCCGGTCTGCGACTACAGGCGAGCTTCCGCTACGCCACCGGCATTCTCGACGAGCCCGCGGTACGGGAACTGGCCGACGAGTGGACGCACCGCCTCGCGGCACTCGCCGAGCACACCCGGCACCCGGACGCAGGCGGGCTCACCCCCTCCGACGTTCCGCTGGTGCGGGTATCGCAGTCCGACCTCGACATCTGGCGCCGCAGCCACCCGGGACTGGTGGACGTGCTACCGCTGTCCCCGCTGCAGCACTCCCTGCTGGCCCTGGGCGAACTGCTCGACGAGTCGGTGCACGCCTACGTCATCCAGCTCGTCGCCGACCTGACCGGCGAGCTGGACATCGACCGGCTGCGCCGCGCGGCCAGGACCGTCCTGGCCCGGCACGCCAACCTGCGCTCCGCGTTCGTCACCGCGCCCGACGGGACACCGGTGCAGCTGGTGGCCGACTCGATCGAGGCGCCGTTGCGGATCGTCGGCGATGTCGCCGACACCGATCTGCCCGCCCTGCTGGCCGCCGACCAGCACGCGGGTTTCGATCCGGCGATCGCGCCCCTGCTGCGATTCACGGTGTACGCCACCGGTTCCGGGCGTAACCATCTCGTCCTGACCGGGCATCACATCCTGCTCGACGGCTGGTCCATGCCGTTGCTGATGAAGGAACTGCTCGTCCTGTACGCGACGAACGGCGACGCGGCGGTGCTGCCGCCGGTGCGGCCCTACCGCGACTACCTCGAATGGCTGACCCGCCAGGACCGTGCGGCCGCGGAACGCGCGTGGTCCGAGGTGCTGGCCGGGGTGCGCCCGACCGTGCTCGCGCCGGAACTGACGTGGCCGCCCGCCTCCGGTGACGGTTTCGGTCTGTGCGAGTTCGAGCTCGACACCGACCGGACCGGCGAGCTCACCGCGTTCGCCGCCGCCGCCGAGGTGACGCCGAATACCGTCTTCCAGACGGCGTGGGGTCTGGTCGTCGCCGCGAGCACCGGCAGCGACGATGTCGTGTTCGGCGCCACCGTGTCCGGCCGGCCACCGCATCTCGACGGTGTCGGCGACATGATCGGCCTGTTCGTCGACGCGGTCCCGGTGCGGGTCCGCATCGATGCCACCGGCACGGTCGGTGAGCTGATCCGCGCGGTGCAGGCCGAGCAGGCGTCGCTGCTGGATCATCACCATCTCGGGCTCGGCGCGATCCAGCGGGTCGCGGGGCTCGGTGAATTGTTCGACACCATGCTCGCTTTCGAGTCCTTCCCCGTCGACGTCGACGGTCTCCGGCAGGCGGGCGCCGCACTCGACGACCTGAGCGTCGACGACCTGCGCGGCGCCGACCACACCCACTACCCGATCACGATCCTGGTGTTCCTGGGCGCCCGCACCCAGGTGCAGATCAAGTACCGCCGCGATCTCGTCGCCGATGCCACCGCGCAGGCCGTCACCGACCGGCTCCGCACGGTCATCGACGACCTGATCGCCACACCGGACACCACCGTGACGGCCATCGCGCACCGGCTGCGCTCCGCCGCGACCGACCCGATCACCCGATCGAGGTACTGGCGGCGGACACTGGCCAACCTGCCCGGCAGGCTCGCGCTGCCCATGGATCGGCACCGCGAGGACAAGCAGCCCGACGGGCGCGGCCGGGTACAGCTGCCGATCCCGTCCTCGGTGCACCGTGACCTGCGCTTGCTCACCGCGTCCTCCGGTGTGACCTGGTCGGCACTGGTGCGTACGACGCTGGCCGTGCTGCTCGCGCGGCTGACCGGAACCGGTGACATCGTGATCGGCGGGACGACGCCCAGCGGCTCCGACTTGGTGCTGCGTACCCAGGTGGACCCGGCCACCCGATTCGTCGACCTGCTTGCCCCGGCTCACCGCGCCGAGTCAGAGGGCCTGGCCTATGCCGGAATCTCCCTCGCCGACCTGGTTATCCTGCTCGGTGCCGAGCAGGGGTCGCTGGGACAGGTGTCTTTCGTCGTCGGCGACCTGCCGACCGATGACGCCGACCTCGTCGTGGCAGTGCTCGACGGCGACGCAGGCATGTCCGTCGAGATTTCCTTCGCGCGAACACTCTTCGACGATCACGCGGCCGGCACCTTCGGTCAGCGACTCGTCCGCCTGCTGAACGCGGCCGCACGGCGGCCCGAGACACCGGTCGGTGATCTGCCGCTGTCGAACCAGACAGAATCGGCGTTCCTGACCCGGATCGGTGACGGCGCGACACCGCCCGCGACCGGCACCCTGCCCGAACTCCTGGTCCGCGGCACCGGTTACGGACAGCACCGCATCGCGGTGCGCGACAACGGGCGAACCGTCACCTACGGCGAGCTCGACGAGGCGTCTTCCCGCTTGGCGCGTGTCCTGGTCGCCGACGGTGTCGGCCCGGAAACCGTGGTCGCGTCGGCGATTCCCCGCAGCTACGAGTCGATCCTGGCGTTCTGGGCCGTCGCGAAAGCGGGCGGGGTGTACCTGCCGGTCGACCCGAACTATCCCGCCGACCGGGTCCGGCACATGCTCGACGACTCCGGTGCGACGGTGGGCATCACCGTGGCCGCCCGCGAGCACGGCCTCGCCGGATCGGTGCGCTGGCTGGTCCTCGACGACCCGGCCGTGCGTTCGCGCGTCGACGCCAAAGCGTCGACCCCGGTGCGCAACCGGGACCGCCGAGCGTCACTGCGCCGCGACCACGCGGCGTACGTGATCTACACCTCCGGTTCCACCGGTGTGCCCAAGGGTGTCTCGGTCACCCACGCCGGACTCGGCGCGCTGATCGCGCACTCGGCGAACCTGATGGGGCTGCGGCACGACCACCGCATGCTGCATGTGTGCTCGCCCAGCTTCGACCAGTCGATCGAGGAGATCGGCACCGCCTTCCACCGCGGTGCCACCCTGGTCATCGCCCCGCCCGACACCGTCGGCGGCGCCGAACTGGACGACCTGCTGCGCACCGAACGGGTGACCCACACGATCATCACCCCCGCGCTGCTTGGCACCCTCGACCCGGCAGGCCTGCCGGACCTGGTGTGTGTCTCCGCGGGCGGCGAGGCCACCACCGCCGAACTGCTCGCGACCTGGCAGCCCGGCCGCTACTTCCTCAACGGCTACGGCCCGACCGAGGCGACCATCGGCGCGACCTACGCGACGCTGCGTGCCGGACAACGTATTTCGATCGGCCGCCCCGTGCCGGGGATGCGGGCCGTCGTCCTGGACAGCCGCTTGCATCCGGTACCCGTCGGCGCCACCGGTGAGCTGTATCTGGCGGGTCCCGCCCTCGCGCGCGGGTATCGCGGGCGCAGTGCCGCGACCGCGGACCGGTTCGTCGCCGATCCGTGGGGTGCACCGGGCGAGCGCATGTACCGTACCGGCGATCAGGTCCGGTGGGTGCGTGGCGCCGGGACGGGCTCCTATGAACTGGAGTACCTCGGGCGGACCGATTTCCAGGTCAAGATCCGGGGTTTCCGGATCGAGCCGGGTGAAATCGACGCTGTTCTCTCGCGGCACCCGCAGGTCGGTTTCGCGGTCACCGTCGGTGCGCAGAACCCGGCCGGTGACACCGTGCTGGTGTCGTATGTGACCGGCCGCGACATCGATCCCGGTGCGGTGACGCGGTGGTCGTCGTCGATGCTGCCCGCGCACATGGTCCCGGCGGCAGTGGTCGTGCTGGACCGGATCCCGCTGTCCTCGGCAGGCAAACTCGACCGCAAAGCCCTCCCCGCACCGGTCTTCGCGGCCCGCCCCTACCGGGCGCCGTCGACCGAGCTGGAACGGACGGTCGCCGAGGTCTTCGCCGAGGTGCTCGGCGCCGAACGTGTCGGCGCCGACGACAACTTCTTCGACCGGGGCGGCAATTCACTGCTGGCCACCCGGTTGACCGCGCGGCTCGGCGCCGCCGTCGACCTCAGGGTGCCGGTGCGTGTGTTGTTCGCGGCTCCCACGGTCGCCGAGTGCGCCAGGGAAATCGCCCGCCTGACCCGCACGGCCCGTCGCCCCGCCCTGCGGGCGCAGTCGCGACCGGAGCGGCTCCCGCTCTCGCCCGCCCAGCAGCGCATGTGGTTCCTGAACCGGTTCGACACCCGCACCGCCGCCTACAACATTCCCGTCGTGCTGCGACTGACCGGCGCGCTCGACACCGCCGCGCTACAGCAAGCATTCACCGATGTCGTCGCGCGACACGAGATCCTGCGCACGGTGTATCCGGTCGTCGATCACACACCGGTGCAGGTCGTCCTGCCACCGGATCACCCCGACGTGCCCCGCTTGCAAGCAGGCACGGCCGAGGACGTGGACACAGCAGTCGCGCACTTGGTTTCGACGGTCTTCGATGTCACCGGCGAGGTGCCGTTGCGAGCCACCCTGTTCGAGCTCGCACCGCAGGACTTCGTCCTGGCCATGACGGTCCACCACATCGCCGGTGACGGCTTCTCCGGCGGACCGCTCACCCGTGATCTGGTGACGGCCTACAGCGCCCGCGTACAGGGCACGGCACCCGCCTGGGAACCGCTGGCCCTGCAGTACGCCGACTACGCGGTGTGGCAGCAGGCGCTACTCGGCGACGAAGCCGATCCCGCCTCGATGTCCGCGAGCCAGATCGCCTACTGGCAGCAGGCACTCGCGGGTCTGCCCGATCAGCTCGAGCTCCCCCTGGACCGGCCGCGACCGCCGATCCAGTCCTACGCGGGCGGCCGGGTGCCACTGACCATCGACGCCGCCACCCACGCCGCCCTCGTCGAGCTGGCCCGGGTGCACGGGGCGACCCTGTTCATGGCCGTGCACACCGCGCTGGCGGTCGTCCTCGCCGGACTGTCGGGCACCACCGATATCGCCATCGGCACGCCCGTCGCCGGACGTGGTGAGGCCGAACTCGACGATCTGATCGGCATGTTCGTCAACACGCTGGTCTTCCGCACCCAGGTCGACGGCGACGCGAGCTTCGCCGAGCTGCTGACCCGCCAGCGCGAGATCGA
The DNA here is from genome assembly GCF_042728775.1 of Nocardia sp. NPDC060259. Classification (NCBI taxonomy): domain Bacteria; kingdom Bacillati; phylum Actinomycetota; class Actinomycetes; order Mycobacteriales; family Nocardiaceae; genus Nocardia; species Nocardia sp. NPDC060259. The sequence continues at coordinate 8,593 of NZ_JBHXAY010000026.1, read as the reverse complement.
CCTGCAGGCGTTCGCCCATGCCGACGTCCCGTTCGAGCGCCTGGTGGAGGTGCTCAATCCGGCCCGCTCCACCGCCAGGCACCCCCTGTTCCAGGTCGGCCTGTCGTTCCAGAATCTGGCCGAGGTGCGGATGGACCTGCCCGGCATCAGCGTCTCGTCGGTGGAACTGGACCGCGAGCTCTCGCAGTTCGATCTGCACCTGATCCTGGCCGACCGCTACGACACCGACGGCTCCCCGGCCGGGATCAGCGGCTACTGCACCTTCGCCACCGACCTGTTCGACGCCGCCACCGTCCGTGGCTTCCTCGACCGGCTCACCCGGTTCGTCGATGCCGTCCTGGCCGCCCCCGGCGCCCCCGTCCACACGATCGGTCTGCTCGCCCCTGCCGAACGCGCCCGGATCCTCGACACCTGGAATCGCACTGCGCGACAGACGAATCCGGACGAGACCCTCGCGTCGCTACTGTCCGCCACCGTGGCTTCCACGCCGGATGCGGTCGCGCTCGTGGCAGACGGTGCACGCTGGACCTACGCCGAACTCGACGCCCGCGTGAACCGCCTGGCGCGGTACCTCGTCACGGCGGGTGTGGGACCGGAGTCCCGGGTGGCGCTGGCCATGCGGCGATCGGTCGATCTGGTCGTCGCGATGTACGCGGTCAGCACCGCGGGCGGCGCCTACGTGCCGATCGACCCCGCGCAACCGGCGGCACGCTCGCAGTACACCCTCGACACCGCGGCACCGGTGCTCGTCCTCACCAACGCCGACACCGGGTTCATGGCAGCCGGTACACCGGTCCTGTCCGTCGAGCAGATCGAACTGTCGCACCACAGCGACGCCCCGCTCACCGACCTCGACCGCCTCGCGCCGCTACGCCCGGCGAACACGGCCTATGTCATCTTCACCTCGGGATCGACCGGCCGCCCGAAGGGCGTGGCGGTGTCCCACAGCGCGATCGTGAACCAGTTGCGCTGGAAGACCAAGGAATTCGGGCTCACCGCGACCGATGCCGTGCTGCTGAAGACGGCCGCGACCTTCGACCTGTCGGTGTGGGAATTCTGGTCGGCGGCGGTGTGCGGTGGACGCCTGGTGATCGCCGCGCCCGAGGGCCATCGGGATCCGGCCTACCTCGCCGAGCTGATGCGGCGAGAGAACGTGACCACCCTGCACGCCGTGCCCTCGATGCTCGACGCCCTGCTGACCGTGGCGCTGCCGACCTCGCTGCGCCGCGTGCTGGCCATCGGCGAAACACTGCCGGTGGCGCTGGCCCGCCGGTTCGAGGCCGCGACGCCGGGCACCGCACTGTTCAACGTGTACGGGCCGACCGAGGCGGCCGTCTCGATCACCAGCCATCGGGTCCGCACCGCGGACACCGGCGAGATCCCGATCGGCAAGCCGGTCTGGAACAGTCAGGTCTACGTACTCGATTCGCGGCTGCGACCGGTGCCCGCGGGCGTGCCGGGTGAGCTGTACCTCGCCGGCACCCAGCTGGCCTCCGGGTACCTGGGCCGACCCGACCTCACGGCAGAACGCTTCGTGGCCAACCCCTTCCGTGCGGGCGCACGCCTGTATCGCACGGGTGACCTGGCGGCGTGGAATGCCGACGGGGAACTCGAGTACCGCGGGCGCACCGACTTCCAGCTGAAGATCCGTGGGTTCCGGATCGAACTCGGGGAGATCGACGCGGTTCTCGCCGGACACCACGATGTCGGTTTCGCCGTCACCGTGGGCAGGGAGAACCAGGCGGGCGCCACGGTGCTGGTGTCCTATGTGGTCGCCGCACAGGGCCGGGAGCTCGTCGTCGACGACCTCGTCGACTGGGTGGCTCAGGCCTTGCCCTCGCACATGGTGCCTGCCACGATCATGGTCCTCGACCAGGTCCCGCTCACCCATGTCGGCAAGCTCGACCGCGCCGCCCTGCCCGCGCCCGACCTCGCCACCCGTACCTTCCGCGAGCCCGAGACCGCGATCGAGCGGACCGTCTGCGACATGTTCGCCGACGTCCTGCACCTGGATCGTGTCGGCTTGGACGACCACTTCTTCGAACTCGGCGGCACCTCACTCAGCGCCACCCGCCTGGCCGCGCAGCTGAGCGAGGCGGTCGCCGCGACGATCCCGGTCACCTGGGTCTTCACCACACCGACACCGGCGGGCATCGTCGCGGCGCTGCGCGCGGGCGGTGCCGAAGGCGCGGGCACCGACGCGGCATTCGACGTCCTGCTGCCGTTGCGCACCGCCGGAACGCGCGAACCGCTGTTCTGCATCCACCCCATCGGCGGTGTCGCGTGGTCGTTCAGCGGGCTCGCGGCCCATCTCGACCCGGATCGCCCGCTCTACGGTCTGCAGTCACCGGCATTGAGTTCGGCAGAGCCACTGCCGGATTCGATCGAGGAATGGGCCAAGCTCTACGTCAAGCAGATCCGTGAAGTCCAGGCCGAGGGGCCGTACCACCTGCTCGGCTGGTCCCTCGGCGGGGTGATCGCCCACGCCATGGCGGTGCAACTGCAGGACGAGGGCGAACAGGTTGCCGTGCTGGCCATGCTGGACAGCAGGCTGACCGTCGCGTCGACCGGTGTCGCGACCACGGTCACCGCGGCCGATCTGCTCGGCGGGTTCGCCGGCGACCGCGCCGCCGACCGGGACATCGACGCCTCGCTCGATCTGCGCCAGTTCGCCAGGGAGCTGTATGAGCAGTCCGCACCGCAGGTGTCCCTGGACGCGGCACGTCTCGAACGGATCGTGGACGCGGCGATCGCCTCGGTCGCCCTCGACGCCGCCTACCGGCCCCGCCCGTTCGACGGCGACATCACCTATTTCACTGCGGCCCAAGATGATCCGACGGGAACATCGGGCGCCTCGTCCTGGTCCGCGGCCGTCACGGGATCGGTCGACAATCACCGCGTCGACGCGACCCACTGGCGGATGACCGACGATCAGGCCCTGCGCACCATCGCCGACGCCCTGCGGGAGAGGTTCGCTGAGCGATAGACACGCCGTAGCGGGCGTTCACGGCTGGAACGCCCGCACGTACGGCGTGTCGACGCCGAGCTGTCCGATGCCCGTCGCGCCGCCCGGCTGGCCGAGCGCTGTCGCCCTGCCGGGCAGCGGGTCGGCGAAGAAGCGGGCGTTCTCGATGGCGAACTGCTCCTGGCCTTCGGGAATGTCGTCCTCGTAGTGGATCGCCTCGACCGGGCACACCGGTTCGCACGCACCGCAATCGATGCACTCGTCGGGCTGGATGTAGGCCATCCGATTGCCGACGAAGATGCAGTCGATCGGGCATTCCTCGATGCAGGCCCGATCCAGGACATCGACGCAGTCGGCACCGATCACGAACGTCACGCTGTTCTCCTCCACCATCGCCTGCCCGCTGCAACGGGATGTCACCGAGCCTGGTGGGTGTTCGCGCCGGCGGGTAGTGGGCAATCACCCACCACCCCATAACTTCTCGTTATGACCCGGTGTTCAGAGTCCGGTCGACGCGCCGAATTTCGCAGTGCGGGAGGCCAGTTCCTTCAGCACGGCCGCGGTACGGCCGCCGAGGTGGGCCTTGCGCAGCGTGTCGTCGGTGCGGGTGAACTGCAAGATCGCCGCGTGCCGGCCGAGGGTGACGGCGCGGCCGGTGTAGGGGCCCAGGGTGAACGGTTTCGGGTCGCGGCCCCTGCTCAGGCGAGCCAGGGCGTTGGCCGCGTACATGCCCTGGGGGCTGGCGGTGTAGCAGGACTGGCGGGCCCCGGGGACGGCGGCGCAGTCGCCGATCGCGAAGACCCGCTCGTCGTCGACGCTGCGCAGGTAGTCGTCGACGACGGCGCGGCCGCTGGGATCGACGCGCAGACCGCTGCGGGCGGCCAGGTCGGGGGTGCCGCCGATGATCGCCCAGAGAGTCAGGTCGGAGGTGAGTACCCGGCCCGATGCGAGATGGACGACGGTGCCCGTCGCGGACGCGTCGACCTCGGCCACGGTGTCGTCGATGATCTCGACACCCAGCTGCCGCAACAGCTCACGGATGCGCTCGTGCGCGGTGTGGGTGAACGATCCCGCCACGGTGGCGCCGATCAACCGCACCCGCAGATCGGGCCTGGTCTCGGCCACCTCGGCCGCCGTCTCGATACCGGTCGCGCCGCCGCCGACAACGGTGACGATGCCGCCCTCCTGCAGTGCGCTCAGTTCCAGACGGGCCTGCTCCGCGCCTTCCCAGATGCCGACCGGGACGGTGCCCGGCAGCGGGGACACCGTGCTGCCGACGGCCAGCACCGCGTAGTCGAAGCCGATGACCTGCCCGTCGGTGAGCGCCACGCTCCCGTCGCCCACCTTGTCGACGGTCCCGACCCGCCAGTCGATCCCGTCCCGCAGCACCGACCCCAACGGTGCCGCGACACCGCGGGTTCCGGCGACCTGCTGATGCAACCGCACCCGTTCGACGAACTCCGGTCGCTGGTTGAGCACCGTGATCTCGGTGGACTTCGCCCTCTTGGCGAGCCGGTTCGCTGCCATCGTGCCCGCGTACCCGGCGCCGACTACCACTACCTTCATTGTCCGACCTCCTCCTCGACCGACTCGTCGGACATAAGACGCCGCCGCACCGGATCCTGTGACAGGTGTGTCGCAGAACATGGACGGCCGAAGACGAAATCTCCGACCGTGGGCGGATCTGCGGGCGGGCGGGCCGGGATAGCGTGGGGCGAGCGGTTCGGCGAAAGGCGGGGAAACGGTGGACAGCAGGACGATTGCGCGGCAGTGCACACTGTGCGAGGCACACTGCGGGATTCTGGTGACGGTCGAGGGCGACCAGGTCGCACGCATCGAAGGCAATCCCGACGACGTGCTGTCCAAGGGCTACATCTGCCCGAAAGCCACCGCGATGGGCGGACTGCACCACGATCCCGACCGGTTGCGCACTCCGGTCCGCCGGGTCGGTGACACTTTCGAACCGATCGGCTGGGACGAGGCGTTCAGCGAGATCGGGCACCGGTTGCGGGCGGTGCGGTCGGCGCACGGCCCCAGCGCGATCGGGATGTACATGGGCAACCCCGCCGCGCACAGTTCCTCGGTGATCTACGGCGCCCTGCTGCGCGCGGCGCTGCTGACGCGCAACTTCTTCTCCGCCTCCTCGATCGACCAGTTCCCGCAGGAATTCGTCGCGTGGCGGATGTTCGGCGCCAACGTGCTCATGCCGGTGACCGATATCGACCGCACCGATCGGCTGGTGGTGCTCGGCGCCAACCCGGCCGTGTCCAACGGGTCGATCACCACCATGCCGGGGGCGAAGCTGCGCATCAAGGAGGTCAGGAAACGCGGCGGCACCGTCGTCGTGATCGACCCGCGGCGCACCGAAACCGCGCGATTGGCCGACGAGCACGTGGCGGTGCGGCCCGGCGGCGACGTCTACCTGCTGCTGGCGATGCTGCACGTGCTGGTCACCGAGGGACTGTGCGACGAGCGGGCGGTGCGCGCGCAATGCGCCGGCTGGGACCAGCTGGCCGAGCTGGTCGCGACGACATCACCGGAGCGGATGGCGGCCGACGCAGGCATCGACGCCGACACCATCCGGCGTCTGGCCCGCGACCACGCGGCGGCGCCCTCGGCGGTGCTCTACGCGCGGATCGGGGTGTGCCTGCAGGTCACGGGCACGCTCACACACTGGCTGGTGAACACGATCAACGCCGTCACCGGCAACCTCGACCGCGCGGGCGGCCAGATGTTCGCGACCCCGCCGGTCGACGCCCCCCGCTACGGCAAATACCTGCCGATGGGCTACGGGGCGTGGACCGACCGGTCCGGCACCCACAAGTCCTTCCGCAGCGAGTTGCCGGTGACGGTGCTGGCCGAGGACATCCTCGCCGAAGGATCGGACCGGATCAGGGCGATGATCACCTACGCGGGCAACCCGGTGCTGTCCACACCGCAGGGCGGGCGGCTCGACGCCGCACTGGCATCACTGGACTTCTACGTCGCCGTCGACATGTACATCACCGAGACCACCCGGCACGCCGACATCATCCTGCCGCCGATCTCACCGCTGGAGCGCGAAGAGATCAACCTGCTGTTCCCGGTGTTCAGCGTGCGCAACAACGCCCGATTCGACGCCGCCGTCTTCGAACCACCCGCCGACGGACTCGAGGACTGGCAGATCCTGGCGCGCCTGGTCACCGAACTGGTGCCGCTGCCCGCGCGGCGGCTCACCGGTCGCGCGCTGACCGGCTTCTTCGACCTGTTCAGCCCGATGCGCTTGACCGCCGCGGCCATCGCGGCAGGACCCTACGGTGTGCTGCGACGCGGCCGGAAAGGTCTGACGGCCAACAAGATTCGGGCCAGCGTCGGCGGTGTCGACCTGGGTCCGCTGGTGCCACGGTTGCGTGAGCTGATCGGGACCAAGGACCGCTTGGTGCAGCTCGCGCCACCGGAGTTCCTGGCCGCCGTGCGCGAGGTCATCGACGGCGCCGACACGGCGACCGCGCCCGGCTACGACCTGCAACTCATCGGCCGCCGCCACCTGCGCAGCAACAACTCGTGGCTGCACAACATCCCGTCGATGATGAAGGGACGCGACCGCTGCACCGTGCTCATGCACCCCGGCGACGCCACCGAACGCGGCCTCACCGACGGTGACCAGGTGACCGTCGAGTCCACGGTCGGTTCGATCGTCGTGCCGGTGGAGATCAGCGACGACATCCGCGCCGGCGTGGTCGCGATCCCACACGGCTGGGGTCATCACGAACCCGGTGTCGGCTGGACCGTGGCCGCCGCCCAGCCGGGCGCCAATGTCAACCTGCTGCACGATCCCGGCCGCACCGACCCGTTCTCCGGCGCGGCGGCGGTCAACAACACCTGGGTGCGGGTGAGCCCGGTCGCGGGGTGAACCGGGCCCACCGTCGCGAACTCAGCGGAAACGCAGGGTGGTGGTCGCCAGGCCGAAGATCTTGCGACCGCCGGACTTGGCGACGATCGCGATCACCGCGGTCCTGGTCTCGGGGTCGAGCGACTTCACCCGGCCGGTGTACTCGATCTCGCCACCCTGGCTGTCGACGATCGTGTAGTTCGACAGGCGCACGCCGTAGCGGGTGACCGCGCCCGGGTCGCCGGACCAGGTGGAGACGAAACCCGCGCCGAGTCCCATGGTGAGCATGCCGTGGGCGATCACGTCGGGCAGGCCGGCCAGGCGGGCGATGCTTTCGTCCCAGTGGATCGGGTTGCCGTCTCCGGAGACGCCCGCGTAGTTGACGAGGTCGCCGCGCGACAGGCGCGCGTCGCGGATCGGGAGTTCGGCACCGACGGTCAACTCGTCGAAGGACAGGGTCGTGCCCGGAACGCGCGCCACGCCGCCGGCCGAGAGCCGGATCTCGCCTTCCGGGCGCAGCGGTGTCTCGCCGGTGTGCTGCGCGTCGCCGTTGCCGAACACCTTGACGCCGTGCACCATCACGTTCTCGACGGCGGTCGTGATCTCGGGGTCGACGCCCTCGCCGGTGATCCCGACGACCGTGGTGTGCATGATGTGCACGGTCTCGCCGGCTTCGTCGGCGAAGGTGTTGGTGACGGTGATCAGATCCTTGCCCGCGATCCGGCGCACCGAGGACAGCTCGACATCGACGACGAGCCGGTCGCCCGCGACGATCGGCTTGTGCTGCTCGAAGACCTGCTCGGTCTGCACGAACATGTCGTAGCCGACCACCACCTGCTCGAACAGCGGGCGATTGGCGGCCATCGCCGGGATGGAGACGAACGTCAGCGGGGCGACCAGGCCCGGGTAGCCGAGAGCGGCCGCCGCGTCGTCCTCCCAGTGCGCGGGGTGGAAGTCCTGCACCGCGCGGGCGTATTCGCGGATTTTCTCGCGGCCGACCTCGTAGACGTCATCGACCCGGTAGTAGTGCCCTACCTTCGACGCGAGATCAGGGGCATCGACCACGGAAGTCACTTTTGGATCACCTTCGTTCGGGGAACGGACACCCGGCAGGCTAGCGGAATCACGGCCGCACCGCGCACACCTTGGCACACTTCACAGCCGCGTCTCGCGCGGTCCTCGCCCGATGCGCGGCCCGGCCGAATCGGACGAGCAGTTCGTCAGCGGGACGGGAGCAGCGAGATCTCGCCGGCACCGGGACCGTCGACCGGGGTCAGATCCCGGCCGAGGACGGGTTGCCCGCAGTGCGAGCACACCGGTTCGACGGTGGCGACGTGCCCGCAGCCGCGGTGCACGGCCACCACCGGGGCTCCGTTGGGTGCGGCCCATTCGTCGCCCCACTGCCGCATCGCTGTCACCACCTGCCACAGCGAACGGCCCTTGGTCGTGAGCCGGTAGTCGTAGCGGACCGGGTTGTCCTGGTAGGGCTCCTTGGTCATGATGCCGTGTTCGACCAGCCCGTCCAGGCGCTGGGTGAGGACATTGCGGGCGATGCCGAGGCGTTCGCGGAACTCGTCGAAGCGGGTTACCCCGAACAGCGCGTCGCGCACGATCAGCAGCGTCCACCATTCACCGACCACCTCCAGGCATTGGGCCAGGGAGCAGTTCATGTCCTCGAAGCTGGTGCGTCGCATACCCCGAGCATAGTCGGTTGCATGAAAGAACTCACCCGTCTATCTTGAGTTGCATGATGAAAC